>JAUYED010000069.1 GCA_030691525.1 Bacillota bacterium
CCACGGCAAATGTAAAGGGGGTCTCAATGAATTTGTGAGGTCAATATTAATGATTCCCGTTTCAAAAAATATTATGCAGATTTATCATCTGCATTATTGCTCTCCTTTTTCACCCGGGGTTTCTTCACCTTTTCATCGGCAGCTTCTTTTACAACTGCCTCCTTAGTCCCTTCAATGACTTTTTTTACAGCTGTTTCTTTTTTCACTCCGGATGTCTTCCTTTTTTTATCCGGGCTATCTTTGCCGCTTTCATCTGTAGATGCTTTTGCAGCCGTTTTGACAGCTTTTTTTACAACTGGTTCCGCAGCTGTTCCTACAGCTGTTCCTTTTTTCACTCCGGACGTCTTCCTTTTTTTATCCGGGCTGTCTTTACCGCTTTCATCTGTAGACGCTTTTGCAGCCGTTTTGGCAGCTTTTTTTACAACTATTTCTACAACTGTTTCGGCAACTTTTTCTACAGCTGGTTTTTTAGTTTCTTCTGCAGCTATTCCCTTAACTTCCTCTGCAGCAGGCGCTGGCTGCTCCTGCGGCGGTACCAGCTCCTCCGGCACTTTGCCGGTATCCGGCTTCTGATCGCTTGGCTCTGCAAGCTTTTCCTCAAGGAGCGCTTCCTTGCGGCTCAGCGATATGCGCTTATCCTGCAGGTTGACTTCCAGCACCTTCACCCGCACGATATCGCCGGGTTTCAATTCGCTCTCTACTCTGTCTATCCTTTTTGATGAGATCTGGGAAATGTGTATCAGCCCGTCTATCCCCGGTGCCAGCTCCACGAAAGCTCCGAATGGCACTATCCGCGCCACCCTTCCCTCGACGATCGCACCGACGAGGAATCTCTCAGGCACTGTTTCCCAGGGTTTGGGGGTGCATTGCTTGTAGCCCAGAGAGACTCTCCTTCTTTCAGGGTCTACCGAAAGTATCTCCATTTCTACAATGTCCCCCGGATGCACTATATCCGAAGGGTGTTTCACTTTCCCCCACGAGAGGTCTGAAATGTGGATGAGCCCGTCCACGCCGCCTATGTCCACAAAGGCCCCGAAATCCGTCAGCCGCATCACCTTGCCCTTGATCCTTTCGCCTGGCTTTAGAGCTTCCCAGATCTCAGCTTCCTTCATTTTCTGCTCTTCCTGCAGTATGAGCTTATGCGAAGCGACTATCCTCCTGCGTTTCTTTTCCACTTCAAGGGCTTTCAGCTTCATGGTCTCCCCGACATACTTGCTCAAGTCGGGTTCAAACCGGTCTGAGACGTGGGAAGCGGGGATAAAAACCTTGATGAAGCCCTTGCAAAGCGCCACAAGGCCGCCTTTGACGGCTTCCTTTACCACTGCCTCGAATATTTCGCCATTTTCGATGTTTTCTATGTATTTATAGGTGGCTCTGCGCGCGTCAACCTTCTTTTTGGACAGGATGACGTTGCCTTCTCCGTCATTGACTTTGATTATTTCTACGGAGATCTCGTCGCCGATCTTGAAAAGGTCATACGGATTGACTTCCCCTTCAAGGGAGAGCTCATTTGCCGGTATCAGCCCGTCAGACTTATATCCGATATTGACGCAGACTTCGTTGTCCGTTATCTGCACGACGGTCCCTTTGATGATTTGCCCCGCTCTGATGCGCACAAGGGTCTTTTCCATGCTTTGCGCAAAATCTGCATCGTCTTCCTGCCCGGTTTCTGCTGTCACTTCTTCATCAGGAGCTTTGACCTCTTGCGGATCAGATCTCTCGGGTGATTTTTCAAGTTCATCCATCCGAGCAATAACCTCCCTGATTATACCCTCTGGCGTCGACGCGCCCGTAACAACACCTATTATATCATCTGCACCCATTATTTCAAGTGGCAGGTCGGCCAGCTGCTCCACCACGAAGGTCTTGGAGCAATGCTTCCGGCAGCCGTCAGCCAGCCTCTGCGTGTTTGCGCTGTCCTTTCCGCCTATCACTAACATGATATTCGCTTGTTTTGCCAGTTCTACGGCTTCTTCCTGCCTTTTTACCGTCGTTTCGCAGATCGTATTGAAAAGTTTCAGGCCGGCGACCTTGTCTTTCAGCAGCGCGACGATCTCTTCCCATTTCTGGAGCGGGATGGTCGTCTGCGCTACGACGCAGGCGCTTTCAAGCTGTGGCATAGCCGCCACATCTTCGGGGGTATAGAGTATCCTTGCCTTCCCTCCGCTCCACCCGTTTGTCCCGATGACCTCAGGGTGGTTTTTGTCGCCTATTATGATTATTTCTTCTCCCGCTTCGCTGTGCGTCCTGACCGTTTCGTGGATGCGCTTTACAAAAGGGCATGTGGCATCCACTACCCGGATGCCGCGCTCTCTGCATTCTTTGTAAACGCTTGGAGGGGCTCCATGAGAACGTATGACCAGTGTGCAGCCGCCAATGCCCTCAAGGCCTTCCACTGGGACCGCGCCGCTTTCGAGCAGCTGCTCCACAACGATTCTATTATGTATGATAGGCCCGTAAGTGTAGATATGCTCCTCGCTTTTCAGGCAGGACTTGACCGCTTTCACCGCCTTTTCTACGCCGAAGCAAAAGCCCGCATATTTCCCCATCAATATCTTCAACCGCTTGCCTCCATCCTCTACAGCGCCTTCATCGCGTTCTCGCAAATTTCAGTCGCCCTGCTGACGCTTTCCATCGTGATGGGCTCAGTATCAAATCCATCCAATTTGAACGGTTTTCCTATGACGACGGTCTGACCTCTGAAGATTTTGTATAGCTTTTTGAACCGGACGGGCAGTATCGTTGCGCCCGATTTTATAGCGATGAACCCGAGCCCCCGCTCGAACGGGCGTATCTCGGCCGTCTTGCCTCGCGTCCCCTCGGGGAAAATACCGATCGCTCCGCCGCCTTTGAGTACGCGCAACGATTGCTTGATGGCGCTCACGTCGCTTCCATGCCTGTTTACGGGTATTGCATTCACCTTCAATAAAAGCCAGCGCGCAAAAGGATGCTTGAAAAGCTCTATTTTGGCTATGTATGCGATGGTCCTTTTCACGACTACCCCGAGGACTAAAGGGTCCAGCATTGACGTGTGGTTGGATATTGCTATGAGAGGCCCTTTCACATCGAGATATTCCCTGCCGGATACTTTATACGGGAAAAATATCTTTACCAGTGCGACTGCTATCGCCCTCAGAGCTCTGTATAACATTTCATTTTTTCTCCTGCTGTATGCATCTTATCAGGCAGCCGACTACCTGTTCTATGCTCATGCCCGTCGTGTCTACAAAATATGCGCCCTCCGCCTTCCGGAGCGGGTCTTCTGCGCGGCCGCTGTCGTTCTTGTCCCTGAACGAGACATCTTTCAGGACTTCTTCAAAAGAAACTCTTTCTCCCTTGCTTACCATTTCGGCGTGTCTCCGCCTCACGCGCTCTTCGAGAGAGGCCGTCAGAAAAATTTTTATCGAAGCGCCGGGCAGTATGGCAGTACCGGCATCCCGCCCGTCCATGATGACGCTGGTTTCCTCTGCTATCTTCCGCGCTATCATCGTGGCCGCTTTTCTCACGTCGGCGTTGACCGCCACCATGGATGCAGCGTACGACGCCCCGATGCTCCTTATCTCAGCCGTAACGTCTTCTCCGTCAAGCATCATGTGCTGCACATCCCCGTCGAAGCGGACTTTTATATCCGTGCCGGCAAGCTCCCGGGACATGGCGTCGTCGTCAGTGAGCTCCACGCCTTTCCTCAGCATGTGGAGCCCTATAGTGCGGTATATCGCTCCCGTATCGAGGTGCGTTATCCCCAGCTTTTTCGCAAGCCGTTTTGCGATGGTGCTCTTTCCCGCGCCTGCAGGCCCGTCAATGGTTATCGTCAGATGTTCCATAAGCAAATCCCCCTGCTTTCCGTCATAGCCTGCTACAGCGCATCTCAGCAGGATATTCCTGCGGCATATCCAGTGCTGAATGCGATCTGAAGGTTGAACCCTCCGGTGAGCGCATCAATATCGAGCATCTCCCCTGCAAAATAAAGGCCTCCCACCAGTTTGGACTCCATAGTCTTAGGATCAACTTCCCTTACATCCACTCCGCCCCTTGTGATGACTGCTTCCTCGAGCGGGCGCAGCGCTTTGATGTGAAGCTCAAGCCCCTTCAGGAGCATTGCGAGCTCATAGCGCTTTTCTTTGGAGAGGGAATGTGCAGGCGTGCCTGTATCCATATTCCAAAGACCGGCGAAAGCTTGTACCAGCGAAGAGGGCAGAAGTCCCGACAGGATCGTTTTGATGCTTTTATTCGGGTCGTTCTGTATATCTCGCAGTATCCGTTTATCCAGCGTTGCCATATCGAGAGCCGGCTTCAAGTCGAGTGATATTTCAGTTTGGTGCAGCTTCCCGGTATCTATGATGCTGCTTGCCGAAAGGACGAGCGGCCCGGATATGCCAAAGTGCGTGAAAAGCATTTCCCCGCGCTCCCTGAACACCTCTTTCCCTGAAACCCTGACGATGAGCTCCACATTTTTCAGTGCCAGCCCCTGGAGCGCTTTTGGCCATTCCTCTGCTGTTTCCATGGGGACGAGCGCGGCGCGAGGCGGAACGATGGCATGCCCCAGCAATTTTGCAAACCTGTAGCCGTCCCCTGTCGAGCCGGTGGCCGGGTATGAAAGCCCGCCTGTAGCAAGTATGACAGCGTCGCAAGCGTATTCTCTTCCGTTTGTCAGGACGACCGAGCGTACCCTGTCTGCGGCAGATATTATCTCCCGCACCTGGGAATGCAGCATCACGGCCACGTTTCCCTGCTCAAGATACTTTTTTAACGCCTTTGTTACATCGCTGGCCTTATCCGAATCAGGAAAGACACGTTTCCCGCGTTCGACCTTCGTTTCAAGCCCGTAGCTTTTCAGCAGCGCCATCAGCTCTTCGCTGCCGAACTGCGTCAGCGCGCTGTACAGGAACCTTCCGTTCCGTGGTATGTTCTGCATGTATTCGCCAACTGGCGAAAGGTTGGAGATGTTGCACCTGCCCTTGCCGGTGATATACAGCTTTTTCCCCAGCTTTTCATTTTTCTCCATCAGTATGACGCCATGCCCCCGGCTGCCTGCCGTCCCTGCGGCCATCATTCCCGCCGGGCCGCCTCCCACTACGATGATATGCTTCTTCATTCTTTCAGCCCCTTAAGATGCGCAGTTTCATTAAACGTTTGGAGCACATTCCTTGCTTTTTGATAGTCAATCACGCTTATTGCCGCATTATCCATGCGCAGCTTGTGCAGGTTGCGGATAGGAAGCCCTATGGCGTCTGCTATTATTATCCTTGCGGTGATGGAATGCGTCACTACCAGCACAGTGTCGTTTTCATGGCATCGTCCGGCATATTCGATAAATGCGCGTATCCGCCTTTGAGCTGCATGCAGGCGTTCAGAGCCGCGCACAGAAAAACGGTGCGGGAAATCCCGCCAGAGCTCGACCTTATCGGGATAATGCTCCTTGATATCGTAGAAAGTCATGCCTTCCCATATCCCGAACGCGAGCTCCATCAACTCCGGGCGTGCTTCCGCTTCTATCCCCGTGCCCTGTAATATTATTGCCGCGGTATCGAGAGCCCGTTTCAGTGGGCTTGAATAGGCGCAGGATACTCCGTACTGGTTCACTGCTTCGCAGGCGGAAAGGGCCTGCCTGCGGCCTTTTTCAGACAACGGGATATCGGTGATCCCCTGCGTGCGCATCTCGTTATTCCAGATCGTTTCCCCATGGCGGATTATGACCAGTTTCATGTCCGCTGTTCTTCCTTTGTCGCTTGTCTTTCTATATACACGTTGTACTCACGCCAGATATTCTCCAGCTCCTGAAACTTCTTCGAGATATCTTCCCGCCGCCGCAGGCCGATGGCAACGATGAGCGCATTGACCAAACTGAGGGGCGCGACAAACGAGTCCACGAAAGAAGCCATATCGCTTTGCGCAGTCAGTACGATGTCGGCGCATTCCGCGATCCTTGAAGACGTGCTGTCGGTAATGGCTATGACCTTCACACCGCGTTTTTTCGCAAATTGGACACCTTCAAGTGTCCTGGTGGAATAGCGCGGGAAAGATACCCCTATCACCACATCCTGGGACGTCGCAGGCATCAGCTGCTCGAATATGTCGCTCACCCCGGGAGTGCATACATGCACGTTCTGCAGCACGAAATTGAGGTAATAGCCGATGAACTGCGTCAGCGGAGCGGAGCTCCGGAGTCCTAAGATATATACCTTCCTGGCGCCGTCCAAGCTTTCTACGGCCTCCTGGAACTGCTCTTCGTTGATCTTGTCTATAGTCATGCGGATATTGTTCATGTCCGATTTGAGCACCGTCTTCAATACCGTGATTTCATCCATATCCGATGCGAGCTCTATCCGCTGGACGGTCGTAAGCTTGTTCCGTATCAATTCCTGCAGCGTTTTCTGCAGCTCCGGATAGCCGTCAAATCCCAGCGCATCGGCAAAACGCACCACGGTGGATTCGCTGACACTTGCGCACTCGCCCAGCTTGCAGGCCGTCATGAAAGCAGCTTTATCATAGTTGTTCGTGATATAGTCTGCGATCCTTTTCTGCCCTTTGCTCATTTTCTTGTATGCGTCGCCGATCCTGCCCAGAAGGTCTTGCTGCTCCATACGCGCACCTGCCTTTGTTAAAAATGGATATGCTTCAATTTTCTCAGGAAGCGGCCGTTCGTCAGGTTGTACCAAAGAGGGGAAACCGTTATGTAGCCGTCCCGCAGCCACATGATATCCGTACCTTTTTCGTTGAAGGGGTCCTCCAGCGGCTCACCTTTCAGCCAGTAATACTTCTTGCCGAAGGCATCCAGGTGCTCCTCATACCGGTCAGAGTATTTATTTACGCCCATGGGTGCCGCCTTGATGCCTTTGATCCTGTCAAGCGGCAGGTTGGGGATATTCACGTTCAGCATGCTTCTTTCATCAAAGTCCATATTTTCACATGTTTTTACCAGCCGCAGCGTTATGGCAGCAGCTGTATCATACTCGTCGGGGAAATGCGAGGCGACGGAGACGGCGATGGATTTGCATCCCGCCAGCACTCCCTCCATGGCTGCAGCGACTGTCCCCGAATATATGATGTCCGTCCCGACGTTGGGGCCGCAGTTTATCCCCGAGATCACAAGATCGGGCTTTTCGTCCATCAGCTGCATGAGTGCCACCTTGACGCAGTCCGCAGGCATGCCGTACACGGCATAGCATTTCGCATCCAGCCCGTGGATCTCCGCTTCGATGACTTTCATAGGCGAAAACATGGTGGTATGATGGCTCGTGGCGCTGCATTCGAGCACAGGGGCTGCCACAGTGATGCTGTGCTCCTTGGAAAGTGCTTTGGAGAGGACTTTGAGGCCTTCCGCATGTATGCCGTCATCGTTCACAACGAGTATGTTCATTTTGCACCTTTTTCGATCCAAACTTGCAATATTACCTGCATTTCATTATAAATGCGCCTGATGCCGGTTGTCAAAGCAATGCAGCTTTTAGCTGGTATTATCTTTCATCTTTTAATGAATAAAGGTAGCGCACTTCCTCGGAGGACAATTTCCTCCACTGCCCGGCTTGCATATCGCCGAGAGACAGTTTCCCTATGGAGATCCGTTTGAGATAAACCGCTTTCTTCCCCACCGCATCGAACATTATCCGTATCTGCCTGTTCCGCCCTTCGTGTATGCCTATTTCGTAAGCATAGCCCTGCGGCGACGCGCCTGCCCTTTTGAGCAGGGCCTTCGCCGTTGCCCTATCATCAATCTCAACACCCGAAGCCAGTTTTTTCATGTCCTCCGCAGTCAGCTTCTCACAGGTATGGACGAGATAAGTTTTTACGACGCGGTTTTTCGGGTGCGTCAGGATATTTGCCAGCTCCCCGTCATTGGTAAGGATGAGAAGCCCTTCTGTATCGAAATCCAGCCGGCCCGCAGGGAAAAGCCGGGCGTCTTTGATATCAATGAGGTCAAGTACGGTTTTCCTTCCCCTCTCATCGCGGCAGGAAGTTATCACGCCGCATGGCTTATTCAGCATGATGTATATCTTCCTATCCATTATCAAAACGGCTTTCCCGTCCAGCTCCACCGTGTCCGCGTTTTCATCCACTATATGCCCCATGGAAGTGATAGTCGTCCCGTTGACCTTCACCCTCCCCTGCGATATCATCTCTTCGGCTCTCCTCCGGGAAGCGGCGCCCGCATCCGCGAGATACTTTTGCAATCTCATACCTATTTCTCCACTGATACATATTTTCTATTGAGTTCCATCGAACATATGGATGATCGCATTGTTCCATCCATCAAGCACGCGCCGTAAATTATAAATGAATGTGTTTGCCTCTATATCTTCCTGCGCATACAGCCCCGAAGCGTATATGAGCTTCCCGTCCAGCCATGCCTCCACCCTGCCGATAAGCATGCCCCTGAACACGGGCGCCTTTATCCGATCATCCAGCGTTATCTTTACTTCGACGTTTTCAGTATCCGACAACGGGTAGAAGAAATCCTCGTGGCAGTAGGCGTGCAGCCCATTTTTCAGCCCGTTTTCAACTGGGACGAAGCCGGCGTATTTTCCATTTTCAATTATACGCTTCTGCTCATATTTAGCAAAGCAATAATCCATCAGCTTCATGCTGTCGGGAAACATATCCGGGCAGCGCAGCACCACGCAGACCAGCTGCATGCCGTTTCTTTTTGCTGCGGAGACGAGGCACCTGCCTGAATTCTTCGTGAATCCCGTCTTGACGCCGTTGCCGCCCTCGTAATCCCACAGTATCTTGTTTTTGTTCTTGAGCACGCGGTTTGTCCCCTTTTCTTCCCAGGGGATCTTTTTGTACTTTGTGGAAACGATCTGTGCAAAGACGGGGTTCTTCATGGCATATGCCGAGATGAGCGCGAGGTCGTATGCAGTCGTGTAATGGCTGTCGTTCTGAAGGCCGTGAGGGTTTGTGAAATGCGTATTTTTCGCGCCGATTTCCAGGGCTTTGTCATTCATCATGTCCGCAAAGCCCTCAACGCTCCCCCCGATATGCTCTGCGATGGCTGCCGCAGCATCGTTTCCGGATTGCAGCATCAGCCCGTAGAGCAGGTCCCTCAGCTTGACATTTTCCCCCCTGCCAAGATATATCGTGGAGCCCTCGACGCCGTGCGCGTTTTTGCTTATCGTAACTGTGTCTTCAAGGTTTCCTT
>JAUYED010000073.1 GCA_030691525.1 Bacillota bacterium
TTGACCTCTTTGATATTCGAGAATATCTTTTCATAGAGCGCGGGCTGGGTGCAGAGCGCGATCACCAGCGTCCCGTCTTCGATCAGCGCGATGGTGCCGTGCTTCAGCTCTCCTCCGGCGTAGGCCTCGGAGTGGATGTAGGATATCTCCTTGAGCTTCAGCGATGCTTCCATGGAAACGGCGTAGTCCAGGTTGCGGCCTATGAAAAAGATGCTCCTGTGCGCAAAATGCTTATTAGCAAAGCGCTGGATGGCGGATTTGTGTTCCAGCACCGACTGCGCCTTCTCGGGCAGCGTTTTCATCTGAGAAATGAGTTCCTTATAACGTTCCGGATGAATAGTGCCGCGTATCTTTGCGATGTGCAGCGCTATCATATAAAGCGCCATCAGCTGCGTATCGTATGCTTTGGTCGAGGCCACCGCTATCTCCGGCCCCGCCCGGGTATAGAAGACCGAATCCGCTTCGCGTGAGACGGAGCTGCCCACCACGTTGGTGATCGCCAGCACGTGCGCACCGCGTTTTTTGGCTTCGCGCATGGCCGCAAGGGTATCCGCAGTTTCGCCCGATTGGCTGATGACTATGAAGAGCTGGTCTTTCCCGATGATGGGGTTGCGGTAGCGGAATTCCGAGGCGATGTCCATCTCCACTGGTATCCTGCACAGTTCCTCGATGATATATTTGCCCAGTATCCCGGCGTGCGAAGCCGTGCCGCAGGCCGTGATCCTGATGCTTTTTATCCTTTTGACAGTCCGCTCATCCAGCTGTATTTCATCGAAATTTAGCGTACAGCCATCCTTTTCAAGCCGGGGAAACAGCGTATCCCTCAGGGCTTTGGGCTGCTCGTGTATCTCCTTGAGCATGAAGTGTTCATATCCTGCCTTTTCCGCGGCGGAAACGTCCCACGTGATATGCGATATATCTTTTTTGACTTTTTTGCCGAATTCATCGAATATCTCTACGCCCGAAGCGCGCAGCACCGCGATCTCGCCGTCATTCAAATAATAAATTTTCCGGGTGTGCTCTAAGATCGCAGGCACGTCCGAGGCGATGAAATTTTCGCCCTCCCCTGCGCCTATTATGAGCGGGCTGTCTTTTCGCACTGCAACGAGTACTCCCGGCTCGTCTTTGGAAATGACGCCGAGCGCAAATGAGCCCTCCAGTTCATTGACTGTTTTGAGGACTGCCTCGAAAAGGCTGCCGTCATAGTGGTGGTTGATGAGGTGCGCTATCACCTCGGTATCCGTCTGGGAAGCAAATGAAACGCCTGTATCCATCAGGTAAGCTTTTATCTTCATGTAATTTTCGATTATCCCGTTATGGACGATGGCGATAGACCCCGAAAGATCGGTATGCGGGTGGGAATTTATATCCGACGGCTCCCCGTGCGTAGCCCACCTGGTATGCCCTATGCCGGGGGAACCCGAAAGCCGGCTGGAGCAGAGGCGCGATTCCAGCGAGGAAAGCCGCCCTTTGCATTTCTCTACAGACAGGCCGCCGCTGCTGTTGCAGACGGCTATGCCGGCGGAGTCATATCCCCTGTACTCCAGCTTTTTCAGCCCTTCTATCAGTATCGGGACTGCATCCTTAGGCCCGATATATCCCACGATCCCACACATGAAACCACCCCGCAAAATTTAAACAGCTGCTTGATCAATTCAGTTTTTCTTCGATGAGGCAGGCAAGCTCCGCAGCGTCATGCTCTATCTCGCGTTTGTCAGCCCCTTCGATCATAACGCGCACTAATGGCTCCGTTCCCGAAGACCGGATGAGCACCCTGCCATTTCCGTCGTATTTGCTTTCCAGCGCCGATATCTTATCCATGATCTGCTGATCTTTCGTGTATGCATCCTTGTTTTTCGCAGTGATCCTGGCATTAACCAGGACCTGCGGCAGGATCTTGACGATGGAGCCAAGCTCGGACAGGGCTTTCCGTTTGGACACCATGATGGAGAGCAGCTTGATCGCAGTGAGCATCCCGTCACCTGTGGTATTCTCGTCCAGGAAGATGATATGCCCCGATTGTTCCCCGCCAAGATTAAATCCACCGCTCAGCATCTCTTCAAGCACATACCTGTCGCCCACGTTGGTTTTGATGATGCTGCAGCCGGCCTGAAGAAGTGTGATATCCAGGCCGAAGTTGCTCATCACAGTCGTCACCAAGGTATTTTTTTTAAGCGTGCCGTGTTTCATCATGTCCAGCGCGCAGATGGCCATTATCTTATCCCCGTCCACCAAAACGCCGCCTTCGTCTACGGCAATGAGGCGGTCTGCATCCCCGTCGAAAGCCAACCCGATATCCGCGCCGTGTTCACGGACCAGCTGCTGAAGCCGCTGCGGGTGCGTTGAGCCGCAGTTTTTATTTATGTTGGCGCCGTCGCATTCCGAATAATAGGGGATGACGGCGGCTTTGAGTTCTTCGAATACCACTGGAGCGATGCTTGAGGCCGCGCCGTTGGCGCAGTCAAGCACGATTTTAAGTTTTTTGAATTTGGCTGGGGCAGCACCTATCAAAAATTCGATGTAATCCTGGGCGGCATTCTTCTGATGCACGCACCGCCCTACATCAATGCCGGTGGGAAGGGGTATTTTTTCGGCGTTATGGAGGATGATATTTTCTATCCTTTCTTCGACCGCGTCGGGAAGCTTGAACCCGTTCCCGTCAAAGAATTTGATGCCGTTGTATTCCACGGTATTATGGGATGCGGAGATGACGATGCCGGCGTCCATTTCGTACTTCCGCGCTAAATAAGCCACGCCCGGGGTGGGGATGATGCCTGCCATAACGGCCTCGGCTCCCACCGAGCAGACCCCCGCACAAAGCGCCGATTCCAGCATGTCCCCCGATACCCTCGTATCCTTCCCGATAAGTATCCTGGGCTTGTGCACCTCAGAAGTCAGGGTGTGCGCCCCCGCCCTTCCCAGTTTATATGCCAGCTCCACTGTCAGTTCGCTGTTGGCGATGCCGCGGACGCCATCGGTACCAAAAAGCTTTCCCATTCTTGTCGGCCTCCCAAAAATGATCAAAGTGTGAATGATAGCTTATTTTTCTCTATAGCATATGGCAAATGCCCCTTATGCGTCAACCCTTTGAAAAAGATCAAGTTGGTATCTTTTCCCTCTCTACTGGCGCTCCCGGATATATTTTATGGCGGAAATCGCAGCGACCGCACCGTCCGAAACCGCAGTGGATATTTGCCGGAGGGGCTTGATCCTGACATCTCCTGCCGCAAAAACGCCCTCTAAACTGGTCTTCATGTTCTCATCTACGATGATGAAGCCCTCAGGGGTAAGGCCGAGCTTTCCACGGAGCCAACCGGTATCCGGCGTTTGCCCTACAGCGATGAATAATCCCGAAACGGGGATATTTTTTATCTCCCCCGTTTTCAGGTTTTTGACGTCAATAGACTCCAGAGCTTCGCTTCCTTTGAGCTTTTCCACGACGCTGCCAAGAATAAGTTCGCAGTTGGGCAGCCGCCGGACTGCGTTTTCTGCAGCTTTGGCGCCGCGGAGTTCTCCCCTGCGGTGGATGAGATACACTCTGGATGCGATTTTGGAAAGATAGGCCGCATCATCCAGCGCCGTGTCCCCTCCGCCGACCACCGCCACATCTTTGCCGCGGAAGAATGCTCCATCGCACATTGCGCAGTACGATACGCCTGCGCCTGTAAGCTTTATTTCATCATCCAATCCCAATTGCCTGGGCTTGGTGCCAAGGCAAAGTATGAGCGCATGCGCTTCCCTCAAGCCGGCATTGGTCTGCACTTTTTTAACGCTGCCGTCCGCTTCAAATCCGGCAGCTTTTTCATAGATGACTTCGGCGCCGGATTTCTGCGCCTGCTCCAGCATCGCCATCCCCAGCTCGACGCCCCCGATGCCCTGCGGGAACCCGGGATAATTTTCGATCCTGGGGGCGCGGCTGGCCTGGCCGCCGGTCATTGAGCTTTCGATCACCGCCGTCTTCATGCCGCCTCTGCCGCTGTAGATCGCAGCGGATAACCCCGCGGGGCCTCCGCCTATGATAAGTATATCGTACATACGCTTCCCCCGTATAAGTCTAAGCTTCCATACTATTATAACCGTATGGAAATGAAATAAGAAACCCTTTAAACGATAAAAGGACGCCTTTTCAAGCGCCCTTGCATAAAAACTACCTCTTGGAGAACTGGGGTGCGCGTCTCGCGGCCTTGAGCCCGTATTTCTTTCGTTCCTTCATGCGCGGGTCACGCGTAAGGAAGCCGGCCTTTTTCAGTGCAGGCCGCAAGCTCTCGTCCACCTTCAGCAGCGCACGCGATATGCCGTGCCTTATGGCGCCGGCCTGGCCGGTGAACCCGCCGCCGTAGACATTGACCATGACATCAAACTTGCCGGCGGTCTGCGTCAGCTCGAGCGGAGACTTTACTGACATTTTCAGCGTTTCCATGCCAAAGTAATCGTCAAGCTCCCGCCCGTTTATCTGGAATTTACCTGTCCCGGGCAGCAGCCGCACCCGCGCGATGCTGAATTTCCTGCGGCCTGTGCCCAAATATTGCACCTTTGTTGCCATCAAATTACCTCCTTGGGTCCTTTCAAATCTCCAGCGTCTCGGGGACCTGCGCCGTATGGGGATGTTCGCCGCCCCTGTACACGCGCAGCTTGCGGAGCATCTGCCTGCCGAGCGTGTTTCCGGGAAGCATGCCGCGTATGGCTAAATATACGGCGAATTCAGGCCGTTTTGCCATAAGATCGCGGTAGGATATCTCTTTCAGATGGCCGGCATAGCCGGTATGGTAGCGGTACTTTTTTTGATCCAGCTTCTTGCCGGTGAATACCGCCTTTTCGGCGTTTATGATTATCACATTGTCTCCTGTGTCCACATGAGGTGTGAAGGTCGGCTTGTTCTTGCCGCGAAGTACTGCTGCGACGCAGCTGCACATCCGCCCCAATACCTTGCCCGATGCGTCCACGATGTACCACTTGTGGGCGATCTCGCCCGGCTTTGCCATATATGTCTTCATGGCCTGCCTCTTCTTCCGCCGCAAGGCACTTGATGCCCTGCAGCCGTCATTGCATCATTCCCGTATTTATCGAATCTAACGCCCGGATCTAAAGCGGGCGAAAAATCAACGCAAATTATATATTAATCTCCGGTGCCTTGCGTGTCAAGCAAAACTTCCTGATGTCCGGCCGTTCAGGCAGCCATCAATCTTTCGTGAGCTCCCCGTCCCAGTCGTAATAGACTTTCATCAGCGTCAGCCCTTTGGCCGGCGCGGTCGGGCCGCCCGAAAGCCGGGACCGGCCTTCGAGCATCTCTTCAAGAGCATTCCGCTCCAATCTATGCCTTCCGATCTCGATAAGCGTCCCTGCGATGATGCGCACCATATTGAAAAGGAACGCGTTGCCTGTGATGTCTATATGGATATAGGCGCCCTCTTTGGTGACCTTTGCGCTGTAAATAGTACGTACTGTTGTCTTCTGATCCCCGCCTGAGGCGGCAAACGCGGCAAAATCATGCGTGCCGGTGAGCCGGGGGACGGCTTCCTCCATGGCGGTAATGTCCAGCGGCTCCCGGACGTGCAGGCATGTCAGCCGGTTCAGGGCCAAAGCGTGGGGGCGGTTGTATATGGTATATCTGTACCACTTCCCCCTGGCGGAAAACCGCGCGTGGAAATCCATGCCCACCTCGCGGGACTCGATGACCCGGATGCTCCGGGGCAGATGGGAGTTCATTGCATAGGCAAACTTTTCAGCCGGTATGCGGGATGCGGTATCAAAATGCGCCGCCTGCCCCTGCGCGTGGGCCCCTGCATCCGTCCTTCCCGCCCCTGTGACAGCGATATCTTCTCTGGTAAGCTTCTTAAGGCATTCCTCCAGCGCCTGCTGGATGGAAGAAGCGTTTTTCTGGTTCTGCCAGCCCGCGTATCCGGTGCCGTCATATTCGATGTATATCAATATCCTTGTCATAGAAACCAACCCTATACAGGTATCACCTTAGCATATGATAGGATGATGAACGCGCTCAGCGCTGCCACGGCCAGAGAGGCGGTCAGGTCGCTGATATGCAGGTGGAGTATCTTCATCCTCGTCCTTCCTTCGCCGCCCTGATAGCAGCGCGATTCCATGGCCAGGGCGAGCTCATCCGCCCTGCGAAAAGCGCTGATGAAGAGCGGTACAAGAAGGGGCACCATGTTCTTTGTGCGGCGGAAGACGTTGCCGCTCTCGAAGTCCGCGCCGCGCGCCGACTGCGCCTTCATGATCTTCTGCGTTTCCTCCAGAAGAGTGGGGATGAACCTGAGGGCGATAGTCATCATCATCGCAAGCGCATGCACCGGGAATTTGATGTATTTAAGCGGCTTCATCAGCCGTTCCAGCCCGTCGGTCAGGGCAAGCGGCGATGTGGTCAGCGTCAGCAGTGTGGTCCCTGTGATAAGAAAGATAAGGCGGAGCGTCAAAAAGAGCGCCTGTTCCAGCCCTTCGAGGGTGATGCGGATCTTCCACCATTCAAAAAGGACTGTTTTGCCCTGGACAAAGAAGATATTCAGCACGAAAGTGAGCACAAGTATAAAGATAATGGGCCTCAATGAACGCAGCACGAACCGCAGCTTCACTTTGGACATGATGACGCTGAGGGCGAGAAACAACGCGAGCACAAGACAGCACCAGTAGCTGGTCACGAAAAAGACCAGTATGATATATATGAGGGTCAGGATTATTTTTATCCTCGGGTCAAGCCGGTGTACGAACGAATCTCCCGGATAGTATTGCCCGAGGGTCACATCCTTGAGCATCAGCGGTCCCCTTTCAGTTTTCCGGCAATATGTTTTGCCATCTCCTCAGCAGTGAATACGCCTTCGGGAACAAAAAAGCCCCTCCGCCGCAAGGCGGAGCCCAGCCGCGCCAGCTGCGGGACGTCAAGGCCGATACGGGTAAGCTCGTTTTCATTGGCGAATACGTCCTTGGGAGCGCCTGAGGCGATCACGGAGCCCTCGTTCATCACATAGATGGTATCTGCAAGCTTTGAGAGCTCGTCCATATTGTGCGAAACCATGACGATGGTGCAGCCCGTTTTCTTTTTCAAGCTGACTATCATGCCGAGGATATTTTTCCGGCCTGTGGGATCCAGCCCTGCTGTGGGCTCATCGAGTATGAGCACCTTGGGACGCATGGCGATGACGCCGGCGATAGCGGCGCGCCGCTTTTGCCCGCCCGAAAGTTCAAAGGGGGATTTGTCTGCTACATCGCTGTATTCCAGCTCCACGTGTTCAAGCGCTTCCCTCACGCGGTCTTTTACCTCATCTTCTGAAAGCCCCAAGTTCCTCGGGCCGAAGCCCACGTCTTTTTCCACCGTTTCCTCGAAAAGCTGGTATTCCGGGTATTGGAACACCAGCCCTACACTCATTCTCAGCGCCTTCCTGTCGTACTTCTGGTTTAAGTCAATGCCAAGCACGCTCAGGGTGCCGCTGGTGGGCTTTAGCAGCCCGTTGAAATGCTGCACCAGCGTCGTTTTGCCGCTTCCCGTATGCCCGATGATGCCGCAGAACTCGCCCTGCCGTATATGCATGCTCACTTCGTCAACCGCTTTGGCTTCAAAGGGCGTGCCCTGCTGGTATATATGGGTCAGCTTCTCTGTGATAATTGCCATATTTCCTCCACCATTTCAGGAACCTCCATGACGTCCGGCTTTACGGGGATGCCCTTGCTGCGCAGGATGTCCGCAAGATGGACGATCTCGGGCGCCTCCATCCCCACAAGCTCCAGCGCCTTCGCCTGCAAAAAAACTTCCCTGGGCGAGCCGTCCATGACTATCCTGCCTTCATGCATGACTATCACCCTCTGGGCCTGCAGGGCTTCTTCCATGAAGTGCGTGATAAGCACGATGGTCTTGCCTTCCTGCCGGTTGAGCATTTTCACCGTGTCCATCACCTCGCGCCTTCCCGAAGGGTCCAGCATGGCCGTGGGCTCGTCGAGCACGATGACCTCGGGGTGCATCGCAAGTATGCCTGCGATGGCTACGCGCTGCTTCTGCCCTCCCGAGAGGATATACAGCGCCTTTTCCGCATACGCGTCCATCTCCACAGTCTGCAGCGCTGCGTCCACGCGTTTCCTGATATCCGCCGGCGGTATGCCGAGATTTTCGGGGCCGAAAGCCACGTCTTCTTCTACGATAGACGCCACCAGCTGGTTATCGGGGTTTTGGAATACCATCCCGACCTGCCGCCTTATCTCCCAGAGGTTCGCTTCGATCTTGGTATCCAGCCCTTTGATAGCCACTGTGCCTTCCTCAGGCAGGAGCAGCGCGTTGAAATGCTTGGCGAGCGTGGATTTGCCGCTGCCGTTTTCCCCGATGATGGCTACGAAGGCGCCCTGCTCGATCTCAAGGGAAACGCCGCATAGCGCCGGCACAGGAGCGCTTTCGTGGGCCGGGTAGCTGTATTTTATGTTGTCGGCTTTGATCATGCACGGCATCTCGGATTTTTTACCCTCACAAAAATTTAGAAGTTGAAAATGGGAGGTTTCCAGGCGGCGCATATTGCTTTTATGCCCCTCCCTTACCTCCCGTGCAGTACTTTTTTGCTTGGTTGGTCAAACCAGTTCGAGGACCACAATTTCAGATGCATCGCCGCGGCGCATGCCTTTTTTTATGATGCGTGTGTATCCGCCGCCCTGGCCCTTTTCCGACGAGCGCTTTTCGTATTTGGGAGCGATCTCGTTGAAAAGCTTTTCGACTACGGGATGACTTATGTCCTTCGTGCGCTTTTTATAGTCGCCCTTGCTTTCATCATCCTTTTTAGGTTCAGGCACTTCATAGAGATAGGCCATTAGCCGGCGGCGCGCATGCAGCTTGGAAGGAGCGTCATTTTTGAATTCCCTTTCCACTAAAACTCCCTTTGAAGACTTAACGGCTTTTTTGACCATAGTAGTATTGCCATGCTCTTTTATGGCCATGGCGATGATTTTTTCAGCGATGGAGCGGACTTCCTTGGCGCGCGCTTCGGTCGTCTCTATCTTGCCGTTCCATATCAGAGAAGTGACTAAGCCCCGGAGCATCGCATCGCGCTGGTCTGTAGGCCTGCCCAGTTTCCGTTGAGTCATTTTAATATTCAATCTCCCTTCAGTCTTCGCTCTTCTTTAAGGACAGCCCCAGCTCGGAAAGCTTCTGCGAAACTTCCTCAAGCGATTTGCGCCCAAGGTTGCGCACCTTCATCATGTCTTCTTCGGTGCGCTGCACCAGCTCTTCCACTGTGTTGATCCCCGCCCTCTTCAGGCAGTTGTACGAGCGGACCGAAAGATCGAGGTCGTCAATGGTCCTATCCAGGATCTCTTCCTTCTCCTCTTCCCTCTTTTCCTTCATCGTGTCAAGGTCCCGCACGCTCTCGGTGAGTTTGACAAAGAGAGATAGGTGGTCGCTGAGTATCTTGGCAGCAATGCTTGTGGCTTCCTTGGGGTTGATGGTCCCGTTTGTCCAAATCTCCAGCGTCAGCTTGTCATAGTCTGTGATCTGCCCCACGCGCGTATTCTCTACGGTGAAATTCACCTTTTTTATCGGCGTAAAGATCGAGTCCAAAGGTATTATCCCGATATCTACATTGAGCTTCATGTTCTGCTCCGCCAGCACGTACCCCCGCCCTTTTTCAACGGTGACAGAGAGGTTCAATTCCCCGTCATTATTCAAAGTGGCAATGTGAAGGTCGGGGTTGATGATCTCGACCTCGGCGTCTTCAGTAAAGTCTGCAGCAGTAACCTCGCAGGGGCCCTTGCGGCTGATGGAGATCGTCCTGGTGCCCTCTCCGTAGAGCTTGACCGCCAGCTGTTTGAGGTTGAGGAGGATGTCTGTTACATCATCCTTGACGCCTTCGATGGTCGTGAACTCATGCAGGACGCTCTCTATCCTCGCCGTCGTTACAGCTGCGCCGGGAAGCGATGAAAGCAGTATCCTTCGGAGCGAATTGCCCAGTGTCGTCCCGAAACCGCGTTCCAGCGGTTCCACGACGAACTTGCCGTATTTCTCGTCATCCTGGATCTCTATGCAGGTGATCGTTGGCTTCTCTATTTCTATCATATATTAAATCCTCCTCCGGTACTTGATAGCTAACGAGGATGAGCCGCTAAACTCCGGCAGCGTTATCTTGAATAGAGCTCGATGATAAGGTGTTCTGCCAGGGACAGGTCAATATCTTCCCTCTTTGGCAGGGTAAGCACCTTGCCGGTCAGGTTGGCGGCATCCAGCTCTAACCATTTCGGCAGTACGCCTATGCCTTCTTCTTTCAAACTTTTGAGACGCTCGATATCCTTTGAGCTTTCTTTTATCGTTATCATGTCGCCCGCTTTTACGAGACAGGACGGCATATTCACCCTTTCACCATTGACGAGGATGTGGTTATGACGCACGAACTGCCTTGCCTGCGGCCGGGAATCGGCGAACCCCAGACGGTATACCACATTATCCAGCCGGCGCTCGAGCAGTTGCAGCAGGTTTTCTCCCGCGACTCCGCGCATGCGCTCGGCCATTTCAAAGTACCTTCTGAATTGCGCCTCCATGATGCCGTAGGCGCGGCGGCATTTCTGTTTTTCACGAAGCTGCACCCCGTAGTTGGACGGCTTTTTGCGGCTCTGGCCGTGCTGTCCAGGTGGAGCGGGGCGCTTTACTACAGCGCATTTCTGCGAATAGCAGCGGTCCCCTTTCAAAAACAGCTTGGTGCCTTCCCTGCGGCATAAGCGGCATACGGAGTCTGTATATCTTGCCATTTCTTTATTTTACCTCCACGAAATCATACTCGCCTGCGCTTAGGCGGGCGGCAGCCGTTATGAGGGATGGGAGTGACGTCTTTTATCAAACTCACTTCCAAACCGGCTGACTGGAGAGCGCGTATCGCGGCTTCCCTGCCCGCGCCCGGGCCTCTCACAAGAACCTCTACGCTCCGGAGACCGTGCTCCATCGCCGCTCTGGCAGCATTCTCCGCCGCCATCTGCGCTGCAAAAGGAGTGCTCTTTCTCGAGCCCCGAAAACCCAGTTTGCCCGATGTGCACCAGGAAAGCGTATTCCCGTTCATATCCGTTATGGTGATGATGGTGTTATTGAACGAAGAACGGATATGTACAGCTCCGCGTTCCACGTTCTTTCTTTCCTTGCGGCGCCTTGTCGTCTTGCGCGTTGCAGATGCAGTTGGTGCTGCGGCTTTAGCCATTCATATCCCCTCCCTACTTCTTTCCGCGTCCGCCCACGGTCCTTTTAGGGCCTTTGCGCGTGCGTGCGTTCTGTTTGGTGCTCTGTCCGCGAACAGGCAGCCCGCGGCGGTGGCGTATGCCGCGATAGCACCCTATCTCGACAAGCCGTTTGATATTCATCGCCACATCGCGCCTCAGATCGCCTTCTACTTTAATGTTTTTATCAATATACTCCCTGAGCTTGCTGATCTCCGTCTCGGTCAGATCCTTCACGCGAGTGTCTGGGTTCACACCGGTAGCAGAGAGGATCTCGTTCGAGCGCTCGCGCCCTATGCCAAGGATGTATGTCAGCCCTATTTCCACCCTTTTTTCTTTGGGCAGGTCAACACCTGCAATACGTGCCATCCTTTCAGCTGCACCTCCAATTATATTTTCTTATAGTTAACATTTATATGCCAATTTATACAGTTATAGGTAGATACTCCCATACAGCCGCCTGTATAAACAAACAATCGTATATACTGCTTCAGCCCTGCTTCTGCTTATGCTTTGCATTCGGGCAGATGACCATCACGCGCCCTTTGCGCCGGATGATCTTACACTTTTCACACATTGGTTTAACACTGGGTCTGACTTTCATAAATTTAACTCGCCTCCATAACTTTGCCGCGCCTTTTCATGATTTTGACGCTTTTCAACCCTTGGCGCGCCACACGATGCGTCCGCGCGTCAAATCGTAGGGAGAAAGCTCGATAGTAACCTTGTCGCCCGGAAGAATCCGAATGAAGTTCATGCGGAGCTTGCCGGAGATATGCGCCAGGATCTTATGGCCGTTCTCCAGCTGCACCTGGAACATGGCGTTGGGGAATGACTCCACAACGGTGCCTTCTACTTCAACGACATCCTGCTTCGACAAGTTATCCCTCCTTCAATCCAATTCCTTGCCTTGATACCCCAGCCCTTGCAGGGCGGAGTAAACCTCGCTGTCAAAAACTTTTTTCCCGCTCTCTAATTTTTCCTTTATCTGCTCCAGCACTTCCGGCTTTAAGTCCAAGTGCTTCAGCTTCTTCTTTTTCGGCGCCTTGAGCCGCCTCTGCGATCCATCCGCTATCATGACGTGCGCTTCATCAATAAGGCCGCATATGATGAAGTACCTGCCTCTGTCCCTGCCGGCTTTACTCAGCACTACACGGCCAAGTTGAACCGTCAAGTCCTTCAATCTGAAGCAACTCCTTCCTGTTTGAGACCCTTTCAGGGCAGTGTGAGTATCTCGGGCTCTCCATCTGTGATGGCAACGGTATGCTCATAGTGGGAGGATTTGCTCCCGTCCGCTACGACTACCGTCCACCCGTCGCCCTGTACCTTTACCTCGCACTTTCCTGCGCTGAGCATGGGCTCTATTGCCAGCGTCATGCCTTCTTTGAGCCGAATGCCCCTGCCCGCGTTCCCGAAGTTTGGTACGTTCGGCTCCTCGTGCAGCGTCCTTCCGATGCCGTGCCCGACCAGCTCCCTGACCACGGTGCAGCCCTCGCGGGCCGCGGCAGCTTCGATCGCCGCCGAAATATCCCCCATCCTCATGCCTTCCCTTGCGTACTTCAGCCCTTCCTGAAAGCTTTTCTTGGCTGCGAGCACCAGTTTGGCGTCTTCTCCGGAAATCCTGCCTACTGCAAAGGTGTCCGCTATATCTGCATGCCAACCCTCCAGGCAGACCCCGACGTCTATACTGACGATGTCTCCCTCGGCCAGCCGTATCCTCCTGCTGGGGATCCCGTGCACCACTTCTGAATTGATGGAGGCGCATATGCTCTTCGGGAAGCCGTTATAGCCCTTGAATGAGGGCTTTGCGCCGCTACAGGTGATGATGCGTTCGGCGGCCTTATCAAGTTCAAGGGTGCTCACCCCTGGACGGATCATCGCTCCAAGTTCAATGAGGACTCTCGCTGCTATAGCTCCGGCCTTACGCATCTTAAGGATTTCATCGCGGCTTTTGAGGGTGATCATCTATTTTTCAACTTCTCCAGTATAGCGCTTATCTTCATGAACCCGTATTCGATGCTGATGGACCCGTCAACGCTGTGGAGTATCCCTCTGGCAGCATAGTAATCAACCAAGGGCGCTGTTTGGGATAAATATGTATCCAGCCGTTTTTTGACGGTTTCAGGGTTGTCATCCGGCCGTTGGACGAGCTCCCCTCCGCATGCACGGCAGATCTTCGGATCATCCCGCGAGATATGGTATGTGCCCCCGCACGCCGGGCAGACCCTCCTGCCGCATATGCGCGTCATTATCACATCCTCGGGAACAGTCAGATTGATCACTGCGTCCACCTTCGCGCGTTTGTCCAGCGCCTCTGCCTGGGCTACCGTTCTCGGAAAGCCGTCCAGCAGCATCCCCTTTTGGCCCAGCCCATCGAAACGTTCCATGATCATGGCGATTATCAAATCATCGGGCACCAGCTGGCCGGATTGCATGTATCCCTGCGCCCTCCTGCCCAGCTCCGTACCTTTTGCCATCTCCGCCCTTAGCATATCCCCTGTCGATATATGCTGCAGCCCGTATGCTTTTGCTATTTTGATTGCCTGGGTGCCTTTTCCTGCACCCGGCGCCCCCAGCAAGATGATATTCATCAAAACTTCGGATACACCTTCCATCTTTATTTCAGGAACCCTTTGTAATGCCTCATCAGCATCTGCGCTTCCAGCTGTTTATTGGTTTCAAGCGCTACGCTCACCATGATCAGAAGGCCGGTAGCGCTGAAGGCCAGCTGCTGTGCGCCTCCCGAAACGATGGCAAACAATATCGGGATAGCGGCGATAAGCGCAAGGAATACGGCCCCGAAGAACGTGATACGCGAATTTATCTTTTGCAGGTAATCAGACGTCGGTTTCCCCGGGCGGATGCCTGGAACGAAGCCGCCGTACTGCTGAAGGTTTTTGGCTACGTCTATCGGGTTAAACTGTACCGCCGCATAGAAGTAGGTAAAGCCGAATATCAGGACCGCATAAAGCGCCAGATGCAGCCATGTTCCCGAGATAAGGTTTTGCGACATCCAGAGCGAGGCATCGCTTTTCGGAAATAAATTGGCGATCATCACAGGAAACTGCAGCAGCACCATAGCAAAGATGATGGGCAGCACGCCCGAAGCGTTTACACGGATGGGGATATGCGTGCTCTGTCCGCCGTACATCTTGCGTCCTACCACGCGCTTGGCATACTGTACAGGCACCCTTCTCTGCCCGAGGTCCACAAAGACGACGACGGCAATCAATGCAAGCGCAAACAGGAATATGATGATGGCCACCCAGAAGTTGGTCTGCCCCTCGATAACGCTTTGGATCAGTTCAATGGCCGAGGGGATAAGCCGTGCAACGATGCCCACGAAGATGATCAGCGAGATGCCGCTTCCTACGCCTTTCTCGGTGATCCGTTCGCCCAGCCACATGGTCAGCATGCCGCCTGCAGTCAGGGTTATGATGATGACCGCATAAGTAAGCATGCTGTTGTCAAGCAGCGCATTTTTCGATTGGAGCATGATGATCATCCCGATGGCCTGCACTATCGATAACCCTACGGTGGCATACCTTGTGATGGTAGCGACTTTTTTTCTTCCTTCTTCGCCGCCCTCTTTCATCAGTTTCTCCAGCGGCTTGATGGCCACCTGGAGAAGCTGCATCACGATAGATGCCGTGATGTAGGGCGATATCCCCAGGGCAAAGAATGAAAAGTTTTTCAGCCCGCCTCCGGTGAAAAGGTCAATAAAGCCGAAAAACCCGCCGCCTTCGACCGCGGATTTAACAGCGTTGATGTCAACTCCGGGTATACAGATAAATGTACCTATCCTGAAAATCAGCAGGATCATCAGGGTGTAGAGGATCTTTTTGCGAAGTTCGGGTATCCTCCACGCATTGGCTATGGTTTTGAACATCAGGAAATCACCTCAACGCTTCCGCCAGCTTTCTCGATCTTCTTGCGCGCAGCCTCAGATATTTTATGGGCTTTGACTGTAAGCTTTTTTGTCAGCTCGCCGTTGCCAAGTATCTTGATGCCGTTCCCCATTTTCCTTACGATGCGCTTTTCCATCAGCAGCTCGGGTGTTACCGTCGTACCGTTCTCCAGCTTATCCAGCGTGGCTACATTGACTATAGCATACGTCTTTGCAAATATATTGGTAAAGCCGCGTTTGGGGAGCCGGCGCACCAGCGGCATCTGGCCGCCTTCGAACCCCGGACGAACCCCGCCGCCGCTCCTTGCTTTCTGGCCTTTGTGCCCCCTGCCGGAAGTCTTGCCCAGCCCCGAGCCGGGACCTCTGCCTACGCGCCGCGGCCTGCGTGTGCTGCCTTTAGCCGGCGTCAGCTCATGTAATTTCATAGTACGTCAACCTCCAGCACTCAGATTTCTTCCACCTTCAAAAGGTGTTTGACCCTGAAAATCATACCGCGGATAGAGGAATTATCCTCATGCTCAGCGGTATGCCCTATCTTTTTGAGCCCAAGCGCAGCAACGGTGCCCTTTTGAACATCCGTGCAGCCAATGGTGCTCTTCACAAGCGTTATTCTCAGTTTTCCCATCGCAAGCCACCCCTTTTATCCCAGCAGTTCCTCAACTTTTTTGCCGCGCATCCGCGCTATGTCCTCGGCTGTTTTGAGGAGTTTAAGCCCCTCTATCGTGGCTTTGACGCAATTTGAAGGATTGTTGGACCCATAGCTTTTTGTGCGGATATCTTTCACGCCGGCCATTTCCAGCACTGCGCGGACAGCACCGCCAGCAATAACGCCTGTACCTTCGGGTGCGGGAAGGAGCAGGACATGCCCCTTGCCGAATCTTCCTACCGCTTCATGCGGGATGGTCGTCCCTACGATGGGGACGCATATCAAATTGCGCTTTGCCTTCTCCACTCCCTTGCGCACGGCTTCGGGTATCTCCGTCGCCTTGCCCATGCCGACGCCTACATGGCCGCTTTCATCGCCCACTACAACCAGCGCGCTGAAGCGGAAGTTCCGCCCGCCTTTGACGACTTTTGCCACGCGGTTGATGGCTACCAGCTTATCTTTCAATTCCAACCCGATTGCATCTATCCCTGCCAACTTTTTTTACCTCCAGTATCAGAATTCCAGCCCGGCTTCGCGGGCGCCTGCGGCTACTTCCGCTATGCGGCCGGTATAAAGGTAGCCGCCCCTGTCGAATACCACTCTGGTTATGCCCTTTTCGAGCGCTTTTTTTGCCACCGTTTCGCCTACGAGCTTTGCAGCGGCCTTTTTCGTGAGCCCTCCAAGCTTTGGCTTCAGCTCTATGTCCAGCGTAGATGCGGCAACAAGGGTGTGTCCTGCCCTATCGTCTATCACCTGGGCGTAGATATTATTCAAGCTGCGATAGATATTCAGCCGCGGGCGCTCAGGCGTCCCCGATATTCTGTATCTCATACGTATATGGCGCGCTTTGCGTACGGTGTTTTTATTTTCCCTGATGATCACTTTTCTTGGGGCACCCCTCTCTTATTTCTTGGCTGTTTTGCCTTCCTTGTGCGGGACATATTCGTTTTCGTATCGGATACCCTTGCCCTTATAGGGCTCAGGCCCGCGAACATCGCGGATCTTTGCAGCTATAGCGCCTACCAGCTGTTTGTCAATGCCTTTGACGATGACCTTGTCCTGTGCAGGCACTTCGAACATGATGCCCTGTGGCTGCTTGATCTCCACGGGATGCGAATATCCAACATTGAGCACCAGTTTGCCGCCCGACATCTGAGCCTTGTACCCTATGCCGATGATCTGCAGACGCTTTTCAAAGCCCTTCGTCACGCCATGGACCATATTGGCGATAAGCGAACGGGAAAGCCCGTGCAGGGCGGTGTGCATTTTCTCGTCGGACGGGCGCTCTACTTTCAGGGCTTCTCCATCTATGTTAACTTTCATATCAGCGTGTATCTTCTGGCTCAATTCACCCTTGGGGCCTTTGACGTGTACGGTATTACCCTCATCTATCGTCACTGTGACGCCCGCGGGTATCGCAACCGGAAGCTTACCTATCCTTGACATAAAACTCTTACCTCCAAATTTCCTTTAGCGGCTACCAGATGTAAGCCAGCACTTCGCCGCCGATAGAATTCTTTCTGGCCTCCCTGTCCGTCATGACCCCTTTGGGCGTGGAAATGATGGCAATGCCAAGCCCGCCTAAAACCTTGGGTACCTCATCCTTGCAGGCATAGACGCGAAGGCCGGGCCTGGAGATGCGCTTCAGCCCCTGTATGACGCTTTCCTTCTTGGGCCCGTACTTGAGGGAAATCTTGAGCTTACCCTGAAGTCCATCGTCTATATATTCATAGCCCTTGATCAATCCTTCGCTCAGAAGGATCTGGGTGATGGATTTCTTCATATTGGAGGCCGGAACCTCTAAAGTTTCATGCTTTGCTACGAGCGCATTGCGGATGCGCGTAAGCATATCTGCAATCGGGTCTGTGACCATCTTGCTTGAACCTCCTTATCTATCGCTCACCAGCTGGCCTTCTTGACGCCGGGTATCTGTCCGCGGTATGCAAGCATCCTGAAGCAGATGCGGCAAACGCCATATTTGCGGAGCACTGAATGAGGGCGCCCGCAGATACGGCAGCGCGTATATGCACGGGTGCTGAATTTTGCGGGTCTTTGCTGCCTTACTTTCAAACTTGTTTTGGCCAATTCATGCGTCCCTCCCTATATTAGGACTGGCTGAACGGCATGCCGAGGAGGCCGAGAAGCTCTCTTGCCTCTTCATCATTTTTTGCCGTGGTGACAAATATGATGTCCAGTCCGCGTATCTTTTCCACCTTGTCGTAATCAATCTCGGGGAATATCAGCTGCTCTTTGATGCCCATCGCGAAATCACCCCTGCCGTCAAACGCTTTGGGGGATACGCCGCGGAAGTCCCGCACGCGCGGCAGCGCTATATTGAACAGCTTATCGGCAAATTCGTACATCCTTGCGCTGCGGAGCGTGACCTTGGCGCCTACCTTCATGCCCGAGCGCACCTTGAAGTTGGCGACCGACTTGCGCGCCCTGGTCACCACGGGCTTCTGCCCGGATATGACGGCCAGTTCACTTACGGCGCCTTCAAACTTTTTGTCGTCATCTTTGGCGTCCCCGAGCCCCGCATTCAAAACGATCTTCTCCAGCCGGGGAACCTGGTTGACGTTCTTATACCCGAATTTCTGCATGAGGGCAGGTACGGCTTCCTCTTGATATTTCAGTTTCAGCCGGGGTACGTACGCTTTTTTTTCCATTCAAGATGTCCTCCCTTCATGCCCTCTAATCAAGCCGCGCGCCGCACTTTTTGCAGGTGCGGTGCTTCTTGCCCGCATTATCTATTTCATGCCCCACGCGGGCCGCTTTGTGGCACTTGGGGCAAAGAGCCATGACATTGCTGGCATTTATCGCAGCTTCCTGCTTCAGCCGGCCGCCGCGCTTTCCCTGCCCGCGGGGCTTGGTATGGCGGAGGACGACATTGACACCCTCTACGACGACCCTGTCTTCGGACGGTATGGACTTTAGGATCTTGCCTTTTTTGCCCTTGTCCTTGCCCGAAATGACTACGACCATATCGTCTTTTCTCACGTGCAGATTCTTTACAGCCATTTTATTTTTCTGCACCTCCTTACAAGACTTCGGGAGCGAGGGAAACTATCTTCATGTAATCCTTCTCACGAAGCTCCCTTGCTACCGGTCCGAATATGCGGGTGCCCCTGGGCTGCTTGTCGCTCGTAATGATGACAGCAGCATTGTCGTCAAACCTGATATGCGACCCGTCGGCGCGCCGGACGCCCTTCACCGAGCGTACGATGACAGCCATCACGACTTCCTTCTTTTTGACCACTCCACCGGGGGCGGCGGTCTTTACCGACGCTATGATCACATCGCCTATATTGGCTGACCGGTGAAATGAGCCGCCCAGCACCCTGATGCACTGGATCACTTTCGCACCGGTATTGTCGGCCACTTTCAACCGGGTTTGCGGCTGAATCATGGCTTAACCCTCCTTATCGTCTGCCAAACCTTTGCCTTGCTTTATTTGGCTTTCTCCACTATCTCCACCAGGCGCCATCTCTTTTCCCTGCTGAGCGGCCTGGTTTCCATGATTCTTACGGTATCACCCACGCCGCATTCGTTTTTTTCGTCGTGGGCTTTCAGTTTCGTAGTGCGGTTGAGCGTTTTGCCGTAGAACGGGTGCGTTACCCTTGTCTTGACGGCGACCACTATGGTCTTATCCATCTTATCGCTCACGACTACGCCGGTCCTGACCTTTCTATTGGCCCTTTCGGCGACCACTATGGTCTTATCCATCTTGTCGCTCACGACCATGCCGGTTTTGGTCTTTTTACTGGCTTCGGCGTCCACTATGGTCTTATCTATCTTGTCACTCACGACTGCGTCGGTTTTGGTCTTTTTACTGGCTTCGGCGTCCACTATGGCCTTATCTATCTTGTCACTCACGACTGCGTCGGTTTTGGTCTTTTTACTGGCTTCGGCGTCCACAGACATTTCCTCCTCCTAAATATCGCATTTCTATCTGGCTGCGACCTTTATCTCATCTTCGCGCAGCAGTGTCTTCACGCGCGCGATGTTCTTCTTGCATTCCCTTATCTGCATGGGGTTCTGAAGCTGGCCGGTAGCCAGCTGAAAGCGCAGGTTGAAAAGTTCAGTCTTGTACTGCGCCAACTTTTCATTGAGCTCTCGAAGGGTCATCTCCCTGAACTCACTGGCTTTCATGATTTTCACCACCCGATACACTGCCTTCTCTGGCAATAAATTTGCACTTCATAGGGAGCTTGTGCATGGCAAGGCGCATGGCTTCCTTGGCATCTTCTGCAGATACGCCGCCTATCTCAAGCACCACCCTGCCGGGCTTGACTACGGCGACCCAGTATTCGGGTGCGCCTTTGCCGCTGCCCATGCGCGTTTCTGCCGGTTTTTTGGTGACGGGCTTGTGAGGGAAGATCTTTATCCAGACCTGCCCGCCCCTCTTGGTATAGCGCGTCAATGCGATGCGCGCCGCTTCTATCTGGCTGCTGGTGACCCAGGCAGGCTCAACGGCCATCAGGCCGTATTCCCCGTCGGATATGAAATTGCCGCTCGTGGCCTTGCCTTTCATGCGCCCGCGGTGCCAGCGTCTGTACTTCACGCGCTTTGGCATCAACATTATGCTTTCCCTCCCTCTTTGGAGCTTCCTGGCGCTGTGGGTTTGGGCTTCCTGAACACTTCGCCTTTATATATCCATACTTTGACGCCGATGCGTCCGTATGTGGTATGTGCTTCTGCAAAACCGTAGTCAATATCCGCGCGCAGCGTCTGCAGCGGGATAGAGCCCTCGTGGTAGCCCTCGTTCCGGGCGATCTCGGCCCCGCCCAGCCGCCCCGAAACCAGCGTTTTGACGCCTTTGGCGCCGCTTTTCATCGAGCGCATGATGGCCTGTTTCATCGCCCGGCGGAAAGACGTACGCTTTTCAAGCTGCGCTGCGATGTTTTCGGCTACCAGCTGCGCGTCAAGATCCGGGTTCTTTATCTCTATCACATTGATGACTGCGTTTTTGCCGCCGGTCATCGTCTTGATGTCGTTTTTGATTATTTCAACGCCCGCGCCGCCCCTGCCTATGAGCACGCCCGGCTTGGACGTGAAGATGTTCACCGTGACGTTATTGGAAGCGCGCTCGATCTCCATCTTGGAGATGCCTGCCGCAAAAAGCTTCTTTTTGAGAAACTCGCGTATCTTGTAATCTTCGATCAGCTTATCGGCAAAATCCTTCTTGCTTGCAAACCAGCGCGTGTCCCAATTTTTGATGATGCCCACTCTTAAGCCATGCGGATGAACTTTCTGCCCCATTGTACTCCTCCCTTACTTCACCTGCTCCAGTATGATGGTGATGTGGCTGGACTTCTTATTGATGCGGAACGCCCTGCCATGGGCGCGCGGCTGAAAACGTTTCAGCGTAGGCCCCTGGTCAGCGAATATCTCTGCTATAAAAAGGTTATCCTTACTCATTTCAAGGTTGTTCTCTGCGTTGGCCACTGCAGACTTCAGCAGCTTGGCTACAACAGGCGAAGCCGCCTTCGGCGTGAAGGCGAGTATGGCCTCGGCTTCCGCCACCTTCTTGCCGCGGATCAGGTCAATGACAGTGCGCACTTTTCTCGGCGCGATCCTCACGTATCTGAGTATGGCAGTAGGCCTTTTATCCTTTTCCTCATGGTGCTTGGCCGTTTTTTCCTTCTGTCTGGTTGCCATGGTCGTTTTCAACCCCCTCGGAGCTATTTTACCGTTGAAGCTTTCTCGGCGCTGCCGTGTCCCCTGAACGTGCGGGTGGGCGCGAATTCGCCCAGCTTGTGCCCGACCATTTCTTCAGTGATATATACCGGAACATGCTTGCGCCCGTCATGCACGCCCAAGGTGTGCCCTACCATCTCAGGAAAGATGGTGGACGCGCGCGACCACGTTCTTATGACTTTTTTCTCGTTGGCATTGTTCATGGTCAAAATCTTCTGCTGTAACTTTTCGTTGATGTACGGGCCCTTTTTAACCGACCTACTCATGAAACATTTACAGCTCCTTTCCTATTTCTGGCCTCTGCGCTTCACGATGAACTTATTGGTGGGGTTCTTTTTCTTGCGCGTCCTGTATCCCAGTGTGGGTTTGCCCCATGGCGTCAGCGGGCCGGGGCGGCCTATGCTCGCCTTTCCTTCGCCGCCGCCGTGCGGGTGGTCACAGGGGTTCATGGCAGAGCCGCGCACCGTAGGCCTGATGCCCCGATGGCGCTTTCTCCCCGCCTTGCCCAGCCGTATATTCTCATTGTCCAGGTTGCCTACCTGTCCGATGGTAGCTTTTGCGTTCATGGAGATCATGCGCACTTCGCCCGAAGGCAGGCGCACCTGCGCGTAGTCGCCTTCCTTGGCCATCAACTGCGAAGCGTTGCCTGCGCTGCGGCAGAGCTGGCCGCCCCTGCCGGGCTGTATCTCGATATTATGTATCATCGTGCCCAGAGGGATATTGCGTATGGGCAGCGCGTTCCCGGCCTTTATGTCTGCGCCCTCGCCCGAAACCACTGTGTCACCGACGGTAAGCCCCAGCGGCGCGATGATGTAGCGCTTCTCGCCATCAAGGTAGTGCAGCAGCGCGATATTGGCTGTACGGTTGGGGTCATATTCTATGGCCGCGACTTTTGCTGGTATATTGTCTTTGTCGCGCTTGAAATCAATGACCCGGTACATTTGCCTGTTCCCGCCGCCGCGGTGGCGTATGGTTATCTTCCCCGAAACGTTCCTGCCCGCCGTCTTTTTTTGGCTCTGCAGAAGGGATTTCTGGGGAGTCGTTTCCGTGATCTCCTCGTAAGTGGAAACGGTCATCAACCTTCTGCCGGGGGAGGTGGGGTTATATTTCTTTATGCCCATGATGCGTTTTCCTCCTGGTTTGGTAAAACGGCGTTACTGCGCCATGTTCTCAAAGAACTCTATGGGCTTGCTGTCTTTTTTCAGGGTGACAAATGCCTTCTTCGTCGCCTGGGTGTAACCCTGGGTGCGCCCCTGGCGGTGCAGCTTCCCCAGCTTGTTGAGGGTGTTCACGGTTTTGACCTTCACATTGAATATCTTCTCAACGGCTGCTTTTATCTCTGACTTATTGGCGTCGGGGTGTACAATGAAGGTATATTTTTTCTGTGGTATATTATCATATGTGCGCTCGCTCAGCAACGGCTTGAGTAGGATGTCGTAGGGCTCCTTCATTTGGAGTATACCTCCTCAATGGCTTTGACGGCTTCTCTAGTGGCAACAAAGCTATCATGCTCAAGGATGTCGGCCACATTCAGCGTGTCTGCGGGCAGCATCTTGATGCCCGGGATGTTCCGCGCGGCAAGCACTACGTTCTCATTCTTTCCCCCCAGCACGAAAAGCGCCTTGCGGTCAAGCTTCAGGTTGCCCATCAGCGTGATCATTTCTTTGGTCCTGGGCTTTTCAAATGCGAGGTCTTCAAGCACCACGATAGCGCCGTCCTTCACCTTGGAGGAAAGCGCGCTGCGGATAGCCAGCTGCCTCACCTTTTTATTGACGTCCTGGCGGAAATCCCGCGGTTTGGGCGCAAACACAACGCCGCCGTGCCTGAACTGCGGCGAGCGGATAGAGCCCTGCCTCGCGCGTCCTGTGCCTTTCTGCCGGTAGGGCTTTATGCCGCCGCCCGAGACTTCGGCGCGCGTCAGCGTGCTCTTGGTGCCCTGCCTGCTATTGGCCAGCTGGGCTTTGACCACCTGGTGCATAACGGCTACATTGGGTTCGATCCCAAATACTTCATCGCTCAAGTTTATTTCGCCGGCTTTTGTGCCGTCCATTTTATATACAGCTACTTTGGGCATAGCGTATGCTCCTTTCACAGATCATGCTTGCTGTTTGACCGCTTCGCGGATGAAAAGCAGACCGCCCTTGTTTCCGGGCACAGCGCCCTTGACAAGAAGGACGTTGCGTTCCACATCAACACGCACGATTTCGAGATTTTGAACTGTTACGCGTTCGACGCCCATGTGCCCGGGGAGCTTTTTCCCCTTCATCACACGGGAAGGGTCTGAGTGAGCGCTCATGGAGCCCACACTGCGGTGGAAGCCCGAGCCATGTGTCATAGGCCCGCGGTGCTGGCCATGCCGCTTGATGACTCCGGCAAAGCCCTTGCCTTTGCTAATGCCCGAAACGTCTACGATATCGCCTTTTTCAAAAATATCGGCCTTTATGACGCTGCCCGCCTCCATACCCGAAATATCGTCCATGCGGAGCTCGCGCAGATGCTTGCAGGGTCCTACGCCGTATTTGTCGAAGTGCCCTTTCGCGGGCTTTTTCACTTTGGATTCCTTGACCTGCCCGAAGCCCACCTGGAGCGCATTGTAACCGTTGTTTTCAAGTGTTTTGCTCTGGACTACGGTGCAGGGGCCGGCTTCGACCACTGTGACAGGCACCGCCGTGCCGTCATCGGCAAATATCTGGGTCATGCCCAGTTTCCTGCCTATAATCGCTTTTTTCATTTTTCTGCAACCTCCATGTCACACCAGGCCGGTCACGGCAGCTTTATTTCAATGTCCACGCCTGCCGGAAGGTCTAACTTCATCAGCGAGTCTACCGTTTTTGACGTGGCACCGAGGATATCTATCAAACGCTTGTGCGTCTTGATCTCAAATTGTTCGCGGGAATCTTTATATTTGTGGGGAGCGCGAAGTATGGTGATGAGTTCCCTCTCTGTGGGCAGGGGAATGGGGCCGGATATCTTGGCTCCGCTCCTTTTTGCCGTTTCCACGATGCGTTCTGCGCTCTGGTCAATCAATTCATGGTCGTAAGCCTTGAGCTTGATGCGGATTTTCTGGCTCACCATAAAAATGTTCCTCCTTAATTCTGCAAGGACCATATACACTGTGCCGTGTGTGCCATATTTGATTTTAACACGGCGAAGCGAATACTGCCCGCCGCCCGTTTATTACGGACATTTGTCTGCGGAAATCTCCCGGGTTCGCCCCGGCAACCTCCCGCTTCATCCCATAAATTGCGCAACGTCAATTATTATAATGTCGGTGCCAGTCAATTGCAAGTATATTTTTCAATTTTTCTTTCAAACCGGAATTCTGTGCTGAAAACGGGATTTTTCCTTTCCTAAAAACATTGGCAGCCGCCCTTAATCGGAAAAAGGGGGCGGCTGCTTTTATGTAAGCAACGAAAATACGAGCTATTAAGACGATGATATTTGACGACATGCGCGTCAAATATCAGTATAAAGTCGTTTCGAGACGAAAAGAAGCGCCCCGCTGGCCGTGCATAGCACAAGCGGGGCAAGAGGGGGAAGGTTGGGAAGGGGACAAAGCCCCTTTCCCAAAACAAGAAGCCCCCCTCACAACTTATTCTATGATGCCCGTAACGATGCCGGCGCCGACCGTCCTGCCGCCTTCACGGATGGCAAAGTGCAGCCCTTCCTCGATGGCGATAGGCATGATGAGTTTTATCTTCATCAGGATATTGTCCCCCGGCATGACCATCTCCACCCCTTCGGGCAGCTCGATAACGCCTGTCACGTCCGTCGTCCTGAAGTAGAACTGCGGCCGGTACCCATTGAAGAACGGAGTATGCCTCCCGCCTTCTTCCTTCGTGAGCACGTATACCTGGCCGTTGAAATGCGTGTGCGGCTTGATAGAGCCTGGCTTTGCCAGCACCTGGCCGCGCTCTATATCCGTCCTCTGCACACCGCGCAGCAGTACGCCGATATTATCCCCCGCCACGCCTTCATCCAGAAGCTTCCTGAACATCTCCACGCCCGTCACGACCGTCTTGCGCGTCTCCGTCAGGCCTACGATCTCTACTTCGTCCTGTACTTTGACCTTGCCTCTATCAACTCTGCCCGTAGCTACCGTGCCGCGCCCCGTGATAGTGAACACGTCCTCCACAGGCATCAGGAACGGCTTGTCAACGTCGCGCTTGGGTGTTGGTATGTAATTATCCACTGCGTCCATCAACTCAAAGATGCTCTTGCACCAGGGGTCATCTTTCGGGTCTACTCCGGAAAGCGCTGATTCCATCGCCTTCAGCGCCGACCCCTTGATGACCGGTACTTCGTCCCCCGGGTATTCGTACGTGGTCAGAAGGTCTCGGACCTCCATCTCCACAAGCTCTATCAACTCTTCGTCGTCCACCATGTCTACCTTATTCATGTAGACGATGATATACGGTACGCCTACCTGCCTCGCCAGAAGGATATGCTCCCGCGTTTGCGGCATTGGCCCGTCTGCAGCCGATACTACCAAGATCGCTCCGTCCATTTGCGCTGCGCCCGTGATCATGTTCTTTACATAGTCCGCGTGCCCGGGGCAGTCCACATGCGCGTAGTGCCTCTTCGTCGTCTCGTATTCAACGTGTGCTGTGTTGATCGTTATGCCTCTTTCCTTTTCCTCAGGCGCCTTGTCTATCTCTTCGTATTTCGTTGCTTGCGCCTTTCCGTACTTGGCCAGCACCATCGTTATCGCCGCCGTCAATGTCGTCTTCCCGTGGTCAACGTGCCCTATCGTTCCAATGTTCACGTGTGGTTTTGTTCTCTCAAATTTAGCTTTAGCCATTTCTTCCAGTCTCTCCTCTCATTAAAAGTATCTTTAATAATGCCTACACTCGCTGGAGCGGGTGATGGGAATCGAACCCACGCAACCAGCTTGGGAAGCTGGAGCTCTGCCGTTGAGCTACACCCGCACTTCGCATGAGCAGTGTTATTATTCTAAGATAACGCCTTTTTTTTGTCAATATGCCTATAGTGCTCATCCCGAAGCTAAAAATTTATCCAATTTGGCTTTGATGCGCTGCAATGCGTTGTCAATGGATTTGACATGCCTGCCCATCTCCTGCGCTATCTCCTGGTAAGACTTTCCTTTCAGGTAAGACGTCAGCACTTCACTCTCCAGCCCGGACAGAAGCTTTCCTATATAGTTTTTCATGGAGAGAAGTTTTTCCCTGTCTATGACGATCTCCTCGGGGTTGGATTCGTACTCTCCGCAGATCAGATCTATCAGCGCTCTGTCCGACTCTTTGTCAAACACGGGCTTATTGAGGGATATATATGAATTCAAAGGGATATGTTTCTGCCTGGTAGCCGTTTTGATCGCAGTGATTATCTGCCTCGTGATGCACAGTTCGGCAAAGGCCTTGAAAGAGGCCATCTTTTCATACCTGAAATCGCGGATGGCCTTAAAAAGCCCGATCATACCTTCCTGTACGATATCTTCCCTGTCTGCGCCGATCAGGAAATATGAGCGCGCTTTGGAACGGACAAAGTTTTTGTATCTCTCCATAAGACATTCCGTCGCGATGCCATCGCCGTTCTGCGAAGCATGAGCCAGCTCTTCGTCCGTCTTTCCGGCAAACGATGCACGCAGTTCCTCTTTATCCTCTTCCAAAGTTTACACCTCTTCATATAATGTAAAGCCGGAATACCCGGGCTGTCAGAACCCTTCCTGCCGCTTTTTCTCGTACATCAGCACCGCAGCCGCCACCGCAGCATTGAGCGACCCGATGCTGCCCGTCATGGGGATCTTCACAATAAGATCGCATTTTTCCTTTGTCAGGCGGGCAAGCCCTTCGCCTTCTCCGCCGATGACCAGCGCTACGGCTCCTTTCAGGTCTGTCTTTCCTGCTTCCCGGCCTTCCATGTCCGCGCCGGCGATCCAGAGCCCTTTTCGCTTCAGCTCTTCAAGCGTTTGGACGATATTGGGCACCCTTGCCACAGCCACGTACTCCTCTGCGCCCGAGGCCGCTTTCGCCGCAGCGGCGCTCAGCGAAGCGTTGCGGCGCTTGGGGATGATCACTCCGTGCGCCCCGAAGCACTCGGCGCTGCGCAGGATGGAGCCAAGGTTCATAGGGTCGGTGATCCCGTCACACACGATAACGAAGGGCGGCCTTGCGCTTTTTTCGGCTCGCGTCAGGATTTCTTCTACGCTGGCGTATTCATGCGCCGGCAGCAGCGCGGCGACGCCCTGGTGGTTGCCCGTTCTTCCCGAATGCCCGAAAGCCATGCACAGCTCGTCCAGCTTTGACCTCGAAACTTCGATGACAACGATCCCTGTTTCCTTTGCTTCGCGCGAGAGCTGCCGGAGAGAGCCGTCCGTTTCGCCGCGGGCCACCAGAAGCTTGTCCACGCTGCGCCCGCTCTTTATGAGCTCGCGCACAACGTTCCTGCCGAAAAGAACCCTGCCTTCAGTTTTTTGACTGTCAGATTGCACCTTTCACCAACTCCGTAAACCTTTGCCTGACTTCGCCCGTCCTGCCGCAGGTCATTTTCCCTTCATGGCATGTCCCGCTTATGCAGCCCGGACCTGCCAGCGAAAATATCTTCGGGGCGCGCCCCATGCACAGCCGCAGCATCTCCCAAGCCAATGCCCGGATCTCCCACTGCGCCCTGTTGCAGCACCTCAGGCGGAAAAAGTGAAGCAGCTCCCTTGCGTTCATAGTGAGGATCAGCTTGGTCTCGCAGGCGTTGGGGAGGACGAAGCGTGCGTCTTCATTCGCCTTTTCACCGTTTTTCGCACAGGTGCCGAGCTTATCCGCCCAGCCATTATACCATTTCTGCACCTGTGCCATCTGCCGCCTGAATTCCTCTTCGGCAGCAGCGCCAAGCGCCTTAATGGAAGGAGGTACGATGTAGTTGAACGTTCCTTCTTCGCGCGCCTGTCCCACATATCTTTGAGATTGGACGGAATACGACGCCAGCCGGTGCCTCGTCAGCTGCGCCAATAAGCTGCGCGACACCCCCTCCACCCCGAATGTGAAGCTCGCATGCTCAATGGGCGAGAGATGCCCCATCTCTATGAGCTTTTCGACGTATGCCGCCTGGTCTTTCCCGTGCACCCCGCGGATAAGCTCGTCCAGAGTAGCTGGGGAATAGCAGAGCTTGCCGCCCAGCGCGACGATCTCGTCGGGGTTTTCGGTGCAACGCAGCAGCGCTATCTTCAGTGCAACCTCGGGCATCATTCTTCTCCTTTATTAACCTTCCTCTTAGTATCTTACCCTGTTCATCCGGAATCACAAGATAAAGGTGTTTCAAGCTGACGTGCATGCCGGAAGTATTGAATAGATTTATCGTACCGCACATGTCCTCAAATGTCATCTTCTTTTTGCCTGAGCAGCAAAGTTCCTTTTCCTATTTATTTTTTGAATACACAATCCGAATAATTAATCCGATTATCCATCCTGAAACCTGCTTGCGGCGTCGAGCAGTTCATAAAGACGGTCCCGCCTGGCTGTGAGATAAAGAAAGCCCAGCAGCGCTTCAAAACCGGTTGCCGAGCGGTACTCCCCCACTTCGGCGTGTTTGGGAACGTTGGCGCTTTTGGCGTTCCTGCCGCGCAGGTATATGCGTTTTTCTTCCGCCGAAAGCTGCGGCATCAGTTCCAGCGCCGCCTTGGCCTGGGCCTGTGCGCGGACCTGCTCGCACGTATCAAGATGCATGTCCCTCGCTCTGCCGCCCGTCTGCGCCAGGCGAGTGCGCACATAAAGGTTGTGCACGGCGTCCCCCACGAATGCAAGCGCCAAAGGGCTGAGTTCTGAAACCTTTGCTGTATTTTCAGATGCGAAACCAAAGAGAATGTCGTTTCGGGATGCGGCCTGCCTGCCGTTACCGCCCGTGGGGTCTTTTCCTTTATCCGCAGCCATAGGGTATTGCCTTCTTTCGAGTGGGAAAAGTCATATGTTTCAACTTGATATATTATACCAGCGATGGGCTGCAGATTCAATCGCCGCCGATCTGGTCGAAATAATCATATACGCCTTTTGCAATGAGCCGGGCGATCTTCGTGCGGTATTCGCTGTTTATCAAAAGCTGTTCCTCCTCGTGATTGGACAGAAAGCCGCATTCCACTATGATGCAGGGTTTTTCCCCCGCGCGCAAAACGAAGTAGTTCTCCGCCAGTGCCCTCCTTCTCCCGCCTGTGCCCCTATTGAGCGCATCCTGCACAGCCACCGCGGCCTTTTGCCCCAGCTCGCTTCCCTTCATATAGAAGACGGCAGGGCCCTTGCAGCCGGAGTCGGGGTAAAAGTTCATATGGATGCTCAGTACAAGATCGGAGGAGGCGTTGGTGATGATGGTACGCCGGCGGTTCATGTCTTCCGTCTTTGTCGAACCCAGCGCGTTCTCGTCCTCCCGTGTCATGATGACGGTCATGCCCGCCTGCTCCAGCTCGGCCTTCAGCTTTTGAGCTACATCTAAGTTTAGGCCGTCTTCGTGCACTTTGGTGGCCCTTCCGCACGCCCCTCCGTCAAAGCCGCCGTGGCCTGCATCAATCACAACGGTGAATGAATACACGCGGCCCGGGACAGACCTCCCCGCCGCCTCCCAGTCCACCGTCCCCAGCACCACGCCTGTTGCGATAAGGACTGTTGTCAATGCCGCGGCACCGATCAGGAAAATGGCTTTTTTCCTTGCGATGATGAAAAATCTCACCCGGGCCCGCCCCCTTTTATAGACAAAAAAACACTAAATGCCCATATAAAAGGTATTCGCCCTGACAGTTTTTTACCACTCCCTGTTTTTGCAGCCAATATTGCATTTGGCATACGCAACCCGATATTTTTAATTTTTTTTATGCACACCTGCAGCGCATAATTATTTGTCGAAATGGGTCTTTTTCCAATGTAAACTCTTCCAAAGAGGCGAGTTGTACACATTATCCACAGAGTTATACACAAAAAACTGCCTCGGCCCTTTTCAGGCGAGGCAGTTATCCACAGTCTATGCAGCGCTGTTATACAATATTGTTTCAAGTAGTTTTATACGAGAATGTATCTTTGATGCATAGTGAAAAACCATTAATATACATTCATGTATACGCCGGTGAAGGATTGGTTCAATCGTCTTTCATGGGCGCACATCAGTTCAGGCCGAGCGATGGATTAGCATCCAGATCCAGTCCTGAAACCGCCCCTCGAAGCAGCATGAGATGCCCCGCACAGCCGATCATGGCGGCATTGTCCCCGCAGTATTCGGGCGCGGGAAAGTAGACTTTTGCCCCCGTTTCGGCAGCCCGGCGCCGTACTGCATCCCTCAGAGCGCCGTTGGCCGATACGCCTCCGCACACCGCGAGTTTGTCCATGCCGCTTTTGCAGAGCGCCAGAAAGGTCTTTTCAACCAGCGTTTCCACCACGGCCGCCTGGAAGGAAGCGGCAACGTCTGCAGCATTGACTTTCTGCCCTTTCTCCCTGGCTTTGTGCAGCATATTGATGACCGCAGTCTTCAGGCCTGAAAAAGTCAGGTCATACCCCTGCTCGTTTTTCATCCCTCTTGGGAAAGGGTACGCATCCGGGTCTCCCCGGCTGGCCAGTTTCTCAAGGTTTGGGCCTCCGGGATAAGGTACGCCAAGCAGCCGCCCGATCTTGTCGAACGCTTCGCCCGCCGCGTCGTCCCGGGTACGCCCCAGCACTTTCAGCTCATCATAGCCCTCGACCAGTACGATATGGCTGTGGCCGCCCGAAACGATGAGGCATAAAAAAGGCGGCTTGAGCCGGGGATGGGTGATATAATTCGAGCAGATATGCCCTTCGATATGGTTGACGCCGAGAAGCGGAAGCGACTTTGCCAGCGCGATGCCCTTGGCATAGGAGACGCCCACTAAAAGCGCGCCCACCAGACCCGGGCCGCATGTGACTGCCACCGCGTCTATGCTGTCGAACTCTTCTCCCGCCTCGCAGAGCGCGGCATCCACGACCTTAGAGAGTACAAGCCCGTGCTGGCGCGAAGCCACCTCAGGCACCACGCCGCCGTATTTGCTGTGTATGGCGATCTGTGAATTGACGATACTGGAAAGCACTTTCCTGCCGCCGCGCACTACCGCAGCCGCCGTTTCGTCGCAGGATGTTTCGATGGCCAGGATCTTTACCTTGCGTGCATCCTTGTTTCTGATTTCTTTAAGTTTATTTTCAAGCGACTTGGAATAATCCATCATTCACTCCGAAGCTTTTTTAATTTAGATATGATTTCAACTTTCCTGTTTAACGGAGGTCTGCCTCCGTTTTTTCTTTTCCTGCGCTTTCGCGATGCAAAGGTAAACTGCAGAGCCCGCGGCCACCGCTCCGGCAACGCCCGCCGCAACGGCTGTGATCTGCGCTACTAATGCGGAAAAGAGCTCCTGCGGGAACATGCGTATCATAGTGTCCGTGGCGGGGTCAAGCTGCCAGAGCTGGTTGGTAAAGAGGACATTGTGGAAAGCCGTCCAAAAGCCATTGAAGTCAGCCGCAGCCCAGATGCTTAGCGCCCCGATAAATGCGGCAAAGGCGCCTGTTGCGATAAGGAAGGAGGCAGCCAGCCGCTTCAGCGTCTTTTTTGCCGAGAGGAAGATGCCGAAGGCCAGCAAAACGGTGGCTATTATAACGGCTGCATTGCGTATATCCATCGCACGGTCATAGAGGAAGCGGACGTCCGCCATATGCGCTTTTTCTTTTTCATTGAAGATGCTCTGCACCTTCCCGTCGAGCTCGCCCTGAACGTCTATCTGCTGCTTGCTTCCCAAGGTATATTCGAGCAGGTCTTTCACCGCATTTTGATAGTCCTGTTCCGAAAGGCGGGAATAAGACTGCAAGCCCAGTTTTTCATACTGGTCCTTGTAAAACGCCTGGTCAAAGACGCATATCTGCACGGCTGTCAGCATCCAAGCCAGTATCAGGAGAAGGCATCCTGTTATCATGCCGGAATAGACAAACACCTTTTTCATGACCTATGCACCTGCGCTTTATATATTTTCAATTTGATTTTACATCTTTTTCCCTATATTGAGCAATAAAAAATAGAACTTGAGGCATTTCGAAGTCCCGGATTGTAAATTATACGTTGTAAATTGCATAGCGACGCGGCAATCTCCCCCTGCCGCTTTATAACCGCTCTATAACTTCTCCTATGCTCCAACCTTCAATTTGTAAGAACAACACTCCGATGGGTATCGGTGAATTATT
>JAUYED010000112.1 GCA_030691525.1 Bacillota bacterium
CACAGCCCCCAAAAGGTAATGTTCCCCTCCCGTTCTTATAAACTTTATACTATCTCTCCGATTGATAACAGGAGGGGTCAGGAGTGGGTATATCTGATAAGAACCCACCACCCAAACCAAAATGCTCCTTATTAATATAAAACTCGGTAATCTATACGGGATATGAAGATGATGACATTTGGCGACATGCGCGTCAAATGTCAGTACAAATCAGTATCGAGACGAGAAGAAGCGCCCCGCTGGCCGTGCGAAGCACAAGCGGGGCAAGACGGGGGGAGGTCTGGGAAGGGGGGCACAGCCCCCCTCCCAAATTATTGTTCTTCATACTTCTCCAGTTTGACGCCCGTCTCCTGAAACATCAGCAGTGCAAAATCGTCAGGATACCCCTCGCTGTATACCACCCGCTCTATTCCCGAATTGACTATCATCTTGGCGCAGATGGCACAGGGCTGGTGCGTACAGTAAAGCGTCGCTTTCTGGATGGATACTCCCATTTTAGCGGCTTGGATGATGGCGTTCTGCTCTGCATGTATCGCGTAGCAGATCTCCTGCCTTGTGCCCGAAGGAATGCCCATTTTTTTTCTCAGGCATTCTGCTTTTTCGATGCAGCTTTTCATCCCGGCCGGGGCGCCGTTATAGCCGGTAGTGAGGATCCTCTTATCGCGCACCACCACTGCGCCGACTTTCCTGTTTTCCTGGTAACAGCTCGACCATTCGGCGATGGTCCGCGCTAAATTCATAAAACGCTTGTCCCATTTATCCATTTTCCTTTTTTCTCCTTAAGTCCGGTTTATTTATATATTCGCGGTTTTGCCATCTTATCCTTTATTGGCTTATACCAAATCGCAATTGAAGACCAAATATGGCGATTTCGGGAGATATCCCGCCAATTGACAGGCATATTCTGATATATAAGCCATCAAGGCGGTATTCTTAGATATTTTTATGTTTGATTATTACCAGCCCATTAAATAATATAATTTATGGATTAGCACTCTCAATACGTGAGTGCTAATAATTACAGATCAAGTGTTTTCAAAAATACATATCCGATTTCAAAGGAGGTTGCGACATGAATATCAGGCCATTGGCTGACAGGGTCCTTATCAAAGCCCTTGAAGGCGAAGAGATTACCAAGGGCGGCATCGTGCTGCCGGGAAGCGCACAGGAAAAGCCGCAGATGGCGGAAGTTCTGGCGGTAGGCCCCGGGGGCGTCGTGGAGGGCAAGGAGATCACTATGTACGTGAAAAAAGGCGACAAGGTGATTTACTCCAAGTATGCCGGCACCGAGATAAAACTTGACGGTACCGAGTACATAATCGTACGCCAGAATGACATTCTCGCTATAGTTGAGCAAAAAATATCATAGAGGAGGAATAAAAAAATGGCGAAACAGATCAAATTCGGCGAAGAGGCAAGGCGCGCGCTTGAGCGCGGCGTCAACGCCCTCGCTGATACAGTAAAAATAACCTTGGGCCCCAGAGGGCGCAACGTCGTCCTGGACAAAAAATTCGGCTCCCCTCTCATCACCAGTGACGGTGTCACCATCGCCAAGGAAATAGATTTAGAAGACCCGTTTGAGAATATGGGCGCCCATCTCGTCAAAGAAGTCGCCACTAAGACTAATGATGTCGCTGGCGACGGCACCACAACTGCCGCCCTTCTTGCGCAGGCCATAGTACGCGAAGGGCTGAAAAATATTGCGGCGGGTGCCAATCCCATGGTTTTGAAAAAAGGCATCGAAGAGGCCGTGGACGCAGCGGTGGAAGCGCTCCGGGCCCTGAGCAAGCCCATAGAGAGCAAAAATGCCATTGCCCAGGTTGCTTCCATTTCCGCCACGGATGAGAAGATCGGCCAGCTGATTTCTGAAGCAATGGAAAAAGTGGGCAATGACGGCGTCATCACCGTCGAGGAATCCAAGACCATGAAGACTGAGCTCAACGTCGTTGAAGGCATGCAGTTTGACAGGGGTTATGCTTCTCCGTATATGGTCACCGATCTCGAAAAAATGGAGGCCGTCCTTGACGATCCTCTGATCCTGATTACAGATAAAAAGATTTCCAGCGTGCAGGATATGCTCCCCCTCCTCGAACAGGTGGTGCAGCAGGGGAAAAAGCTGCTTCTCATCGCTGAAGACGTTGAGGGCGAAGCTCTTGCCACATTAGTGGTCAATAAGCTCCGCGGCACCTTCACCTGCGTGGCAGTCAAAGCCCCCGGCTTCGGCGACCGCAGAAAGGCCATGCTTCAGGATATCGCCGTATTGACCGGTGGCCAGGTTATATCTGAAGAAGTTGGCATTGAGTTCAAGAACGCCAAAGTAGACATGCTTGGTTCCGCTCGGCAGGTCAAGGTAGATAAAGATAACACCACTATCGTGGAGGGCGGCGGCGATCCCTCTGAGATCAAGGCCCGCATCTCTTCCATCAAAGCACAGATTGAAGAAACCACGTCGGATTACGATAAGGAAAAGCTGCAGGAGCGTCTCGCGAAGCTGGCAGGCGGCGTAGCCGTCATCCAGGTCGGCGCTGCGACCGAGACCGAGATGAAGGAAAGCAAGCTCCGCATCGAAGACGCGCTCAATGCCACCCGCGCTGCAGTCGAGGAAGGTATCGTGCCCGGCGGCGGCATCGCACTGCTGAATACCATCCCCGCCGTCGAAAAGCTTTTGAAGACCGAATCGGGCGATAAGAAAACGGGCATCGCCATCATCCTGCGCGCCCTTGAAGAACCCCTCCGCCAGATTGCCGCAAATGCGGGCATGGAGGGTTCCGTCGTCGTGCAGCGCATCAAAGACTCCCACAAGATGGGCTATGGCTTTGACGCTGCCAAGCTGGAATTCGGCAATATGGAGGAAAAGGGCATCATAGATCCCACCAAAGTGGCTCGCTGCGCCCTGCAGAACGCCGCCAGCATAGCGGCCATGCTGCTTACCACAGAGAGCTTGGTCTGCGATATTCCGGTAAAAGAATCTATGGCTGCTCCCAATATGCCTCCGATGTATTAAGAAAAACAAACGAGTGTTAAACCAAAAAGCCCCGCGGGACTCCCGTTGGGGCTTTTTAATATTGAAATTGCTGGTTCTGTATTCACAGAAGCGTCTTATACCTGCTTATTTTCCTCTGTGTTTTTTGCTATGATCTCGTATATCTTTTTCATCGTTTCACGCGCCTGGGAATCGGGCGAACCGCTACCTGCCGCCCCGCTTCCGCCTTCGCTCTGCTGCAGCATCTCCTTATATCTGTTGAGGTGCTCGGCCAATGCGCGCATACTGACTTCGTTGTATTCATATTCGTCGTCAGGGCTGCTCTTTATCCCCGATACGGCGCGCGACAGGGTGGAAATGAAGTTGTCATAGTGCTTTTTGGTCCGCCAAAGCTCCTGAAGGACCTTCGCGTTGGCGTCTTCCAGCTCCTTGACCAGCTTCCTGTACCCATAGATTTTCGCTTCGTGCTCGGTCACTAAGTTTTCAACGAATCTGTCTACCTCGTGCTTTTTGTAGCCTATCACGGCCGTCGAAAACTCCCCGTTCTTGGCCATAGCGGTTTACCTCCCTAAGTCTACTGCTACCTATTCCTCTTTCTTCTGCTCTTCCGTCTTTTTGCCCACCCTCGCATATTTTTCCGGGACGGTGAGGAACCCGATGGGCTTTTTCGCCCGGATTGAAAGTATCACAGTGCTGGTTATGACCAGCAGGATGCTCAAAAGCCACGATACGCGCAGCAGTACATCCAGCGGCGGCTGCCATGCGCCGTTGACTATCCAAAGACTGTCCGTCCTCAGCCATTCGATGGCGGTGCGCCCGATGCCGTAAAGCAGCAGGTACATGAAAAAGACGTTCCCGCGTGATTTTGCACGCTTGCTGTACCACAGGAAGAGGAAAAGGAACACGCCGATGCTCCAAATGGATTCATAGAAGAACGTGGCAAAGTGCCATGGATTAGTGCAGATGATGTTCTGTCCTGAAACCACGTCGAACACCGTATGCGATCTTTCTATGTAAACAGACAAGGGGAACCATTGCATGGCGGGGTTGGTGACCGCTGTGCCGAAGGCCTCCTGGTTGGCGAAATTCCCCCACCGCCCGATGGCCTGCCCCAGGATCACTCCCACAGCGGCTACGTCAAGCAGGTCCAGAAGCGGCACCTTGCGCCATTTCGAGAATATGAAAAGCCCCAGCACTCCGCCGATGACCGCGCCGTAGATGGCCAGTCCGCCTTCCCAGACAAAGAAGACACGCCACCACTGCTCCCATGTGAATGCACCGGCCGGCGCAAAGATGACGTAGTATATCCGTGAAAATATAATGGCCATAGGCACGCAGATGATCGCAGCGTCGAGGATGGTTTCTCCCTTGTATCCTTTACGCTTGATCAGTTCCACAGCCACCCACACGCCCAGCACCAATCCTATGGCAATGATGATGCCGTACCAGTAAATATCCTTTCCGAACAGGGTAAAAGCAACTCCTATTTTTTCCATTGAGTTCACGCAGCCCCCTTTCATGTTCTGATTATAATGAAGCCCGCGCCGGCGTGTCAATGCCGGCTCACTCGTAAAAAGAGCTTCCCCCTATGAATTCTCTCAAAATAGAATTTCGAGGCACCTCATAATCCTCATCTGAAGACATCACGTAATTGAGGAACCTGATAAGCCGGTTGGCTTCGGTATAGTACGAATCCCCTTCGCCTATCGCTTTAAGCATCGGGTACACATATTTCTTGAGCAGGCAAAGCTCGTAAAAAAGCGCCGAGTTGAACATGATATCCGCGTTTTCCTGATAGGGAAAAATGTTGTTTTCTTCCCCTCTGCGCACTCTTGGCCACATGTCTATAGTATGCTGGATGTTTGCACCGCGGTATTTACTATCCCGCACCATCCTTCGTATCAGCCGGATATCGGTGGTCGGTATACGGTTATAGTCATCCAGGTTGATATGCGCTATCGCGCTTACGTAGATGCGGTATTTTTTCCGGCTGTCAATGCATCTGGCCAGTTCCGGATTCAGCGCATGGATCCCTTCGACGATCAATATTTCGTTTTCTCCCAGTCTCATTTTCTGCCTGCTGTGCTCCCGATGCCCTTTAGCAAAGTTGAAAACGGGAAGTTCCACTTCTCTTCCGGCGATCAGCTCGGATATGTCGCTATTGAAAATGTCAACGGCGATGGCGGCGGTGCTTTCGAGGTCTGCATTGCCCGAGGAGTCGTGCTCGATCTCATCACGGTTTTTATAGTAATTGTCCAGAGAGATGGAAACGGGCTTTTTCCCCTGCACGCGCAGCTGCACCATCAGCCGCTGCGCAAAAGTCGTCTTCCCCGAAGATGAAGGGCCGGATATCAGGATGAGTTTTTTATCCTTGCCGTGCGAAGTTATGTTATTTGCTATCTCGGCAACTTTTTTTTCATGCAGCGCCTCATTGATCCTGATGAATTCGCAAAGCTTGCCTGCCCTGGCCATGTCGTTCAGATCGCTGATATAGTCGCATTCGAGGATCCGCGCCCAGTCTCCGGCTTCCCTGAATATTTTCGCGAGCCGCGGTTGCTCTATAAATTTCATGTCCGCGCCTATGCCGTTCGCTTTAGGATAGATCATCACAAAACCCGGCGGGTAGTAATAGAGCGAAAATTTCCGTATGTACCCCGTGCTCGGTGCCATGAACCCATAGAAATAGTTCTTTATCCCGTCATTCTCATACAGCGTGAAATCGTCATCTTCCCTGTATCTCAAAAGCAGGTTTTTTTCGTACTGCCCGTCCGCTTCGAAATATTCCATGGCCTGCCGCTTTGAAACCGTTCCCCTGACGAATGGTTCGTCGCTCTGGGCGATCTTCTCCATGGCAAGCTGGATCTGCGCCACCTCATGACTGGTCAGCGGGGCCTCTTTGTTTATTTCGCAGTAGAGACCGTTATGCAGGCTGTGCTCTATCCGCAGCCGCGCGCCAGGCAGCACAGCTTTGACCGCACGTACGAGCATGAAGCTCAGACTGCGCGCATATATCCTGTTCCCGTCCTCGCTGTCCGAGTCAATGAAGGTGATGCAGCTGCCCGGCTCGGGCACGGCGGTCAGCTCAAAAAGCATATTGCCAATGATGGCCGCCATCACCGGCCTGTCCCGCCCCAGGTTTTCGGCCTCTGCCATGGCTTCAAGCGTGATGCCGACGGGATATTCCTTTTCTTCCCCGTTGATATTGAATCTTGCCAATATATTTGCCTCCTGCAGCTTAGTAATTCTTTCAAGCAGTATTATATATCCAAACCGGCGTAATGGATATACCTGCCCTGAAAATCCATTTTAATATTGACAATATCACTGTCCATAGCGGTACTCTTCTGTCATTACAAGGAGTACAAGCGCCGCAGCAATCTCCTGGCCTGTCTCAGCTTTTTGAACGTTGAAACTCATCCCTCACGGGGTGTGGGTTTGGGAAGAGGGGCGGAGCCCCTTTCCCAAATACCCAAGAAGCCCCCCTCACAATCTTTGCGCTCCGGTTTCGTTTTTCATATGTGTGTTATATTATATTTGTTTGGAATTTAACTGAATCCAGAAACGGAGGGCATTATCCATGCTGAAAAAAATCAGTTTGATCATTGTTTCGCTGTTACTTTGCTTCTTATTGTCCTCATGCATGCTGATATTTCCGCCGGATGCCTCCCCCTCGGCAGCTCCATCGGAAAGTGCTTCTCCCTCAGCGTCTCCTGTAGAAAGCATCTCCCCCCAGCAGGCGCTGGAGTATTTTTCTATCGTGGCCTTGCAGAGCGAGTATGGCGGTGGGAGTTCCGAAGGCATTGTGCGGCGCTGGGAGCGGCCGATCATCGTCGAGGTGCGCGGCCAGCCAACAGTTGAGGATATGGATACCCTGACTGCCCATCTGAATATGCTCAATGATATCGAAGGCATGCCGGATATCACCATCACCGAAGAAGCTGGCAGCGGGAATTATATCATCAACTTTGTTCCTTTAGACGATATGGGTACAGTCATACCCAGCTACGTGGAAGACAACTGGGGCTATGTAAGTTTGTCCTGGGACAGTAATAGCAGAAGGATCACGAAAGCCAATGTTGCCATAGCTACCGATGTCACCAACCAGATCCGGCGCAACCACTTGATCCTTGAAGAAGTGACCCAGGGGCTCGGCCTTTTGAATGACAGCCCGCTTTATCAGGACAGCATATACCAGATAGATTGGACGGAAACGCAGCAGCTTTCCCAGTTGGATTATCTTATTATAGAGATGCTCTATAGCCCGGCAGTCTATGCCGGCATGCATCAGGCAGATGCGGAAAGTGCGCTGGAAGAATGGCTCGGGTCTTCGCAGTAAGATTTCCCTGTTTGTTTGCTCCCGGATTTGTGTTGTGCTATAATGATGTGCAAATGATCCCGGGAGAGGTACGAAATGTTGAAAAGAATTGCTATAGTCCTTCTGGCTGCTATCCTCCTTATCGCCCTTACGGCCTGCGAGGACAAAGTGGATAAGATGGACGCCCAGCAGGTGCTTGATGAGGCCATTGCCCAGATGGCCAAGATTGCAAACTATAAATATACCTTTGATATCAAGGCGGCGGAGTATGCCGAGCCCATCGTCACAGACGCGCCGGTTTTTGAAGACCCTGACGTGCAGACTGATATGCCGGATCCCGAAGCAACTGGCGATATTTCGATGGAGCCCATTTCTTCGGAATCCCTTGAGCCGCTGCCTTTGGAGACGCCCGAACCGACGCCTTCTCCGTCACCGGATTTATCTGCTTCCCCATCTCCAACCGTTCCCGCCGCACTCGGGGATACCTACGGGCTTTCAAACCAGTCCATCGTTTTCAATTCGCCCCTCATGACGAAGGTTACATCAAATATGTCCCTGAAAAACGGCAACGAGACAGACGCTGAAGCCGTTTTCTCCCAGGAGGGGACGGACTATTACATGTACAACCAGCTTGAAGGCCAGTGGGTGCGCCTCCGGCTTGCCAGCGACAAGGTAGTCAATGAGTACTTCAAGTTTTATTATGTGGATTGTATGGCATACCTGAAAGATTATATGAAGGATATTGTAAAGGCAGGCAAGGAAAAGATCGGCGAAATGAATTGCCTCAAGCTCACCGCCAAGCTGAGTCCCGATGTCCTCCCCATGGTGCTCTATCAATCGTGGCTTCCTTTGAGCACCGATACCGCCAAGCAGCTCGGGGATATGGATATCTCCATCTGGGTGGATATCGAGACGATGGACATCGTGCGCATATATCTGGATATGACCGAAAATGTCAATATACTAAAGGACGAGACAGATAAATCGGGCAACGAAGAAAGTGAAGACAATCCGGATGAGTCCAAGATCACTCTGGTCTATGCGTCCGTCACACTGGAATGCGTTTTTTCAGACTACGGGACGAATGAACAGCCTACCGTCCCTCCCGATGCACAGTCGCAGCCCGCAGCGGATTTCAACCCCTACGGGACGGGCGATGAAGAATCCTCATAAAAGCATATTAAAAACCGCCCTCCGGAAACATTCCCGGTGGGCTTTTTCATTTCCCTTACGATGCTTGACACTCTCCGGTCGCTGTGCTAACATTTTTTTGCCTGCTCAAAGAAATGCCGAAGTGGTGAAATGGCAGACGCGCCGGACTCAAAATCCGGTACTGGCGACAGTGTGTGGGTTCAAGTCCCACCTTCGGCACCACAGTACCCACACAAATCGCTCTGTGTGGGTAGTATCGAACCCGATCTATTTCTTTTAACTCTCCTAGGGTTGATTGATAAATCGGGTTTTATTTTTACCCGAAGCTCGATGTAATCATCGTAGACAATCACACGATCGACATAAAGATCAATCAATGTCCTACAGGTAGATAGTTGTCCGCTTTTAAATAATTTCCTTGCAACATCAAATGATTTTCTCAAATCGTCCTCATTAATTTTATGAATACTAAATTTATTAGTAAGGCTTTCAATGTTGAACTCTGTAATGGCCTTTTCTTTCTCAAGCTCATCAAGTTTATTCAACAAACTAGAAGAACCCGTCTTTGCAACAATATCCACAATGTTTTCAATCTCTTTGCAAACCTCTTTATGTCTTCTCTTCAAGGCTTCATTTCGTGCTATTGCCAGTTTGTTATCCCTAAAAAGATATTCATTGTAAGCTTTGCACAGTTGAGTGATTAACGAATCATTAAAAATGTAATCAGTGAGTTGTTCAAAAACATATGTTTCAATGAATTCCCTGCGAATGGATTTGCTTTTACAAGTATCCATGTTGTTACAGGAATAGAAAACATACTTCTTATTCCGTGCATTAAATCGTCTATTCCCTACATATGCAGTTCCACAGTTTCCACATATTATCTTCCCTGATAAGAGATAAACTTCCTTTGCTCTGCATGAAGCTTTCTTATGTGCGCGTCTATTCATTATCTCCTGAACACGTTCGAAATCTTCCTTGCTTACAATTGCAGGAATGGCACCATCGAGCTTAATAATTTCCTCTTCGGGTTTTCTCGCATGATTATTCCTTCTGCCATCCAC
>JAUYED010000132.1 GCA_030691525.1 Bacillota bacterium
CATCGCTTCCCTGCACGTTTTTGCCGGGGAAGACCCCTGTTACAGGGAGTTTTACGAGCGATATACGCGCAGCGATATAATAAAACTGATCCTTGCTGAAACGATAAAATGTCTGAAGGATTATAGCGACTACTGTGCGCTCGGGCATTTGGACTACGGCCTTTCGTTCGCACAAAATGCAGCCGTCCTGGAATATGCGGAAGCGCCATCCCTTCTGGATGAGCTGCTGCTTCACCTGATCCGGAGCAGCAAGGGGCTTGAAGTGAATACGTCGGGGTACAGGCGCTCTGGCAATACCCTTCCTTCGCCGTCCGTCTTGAAAAGGTATTTCGATCTTGGCGGCGAAATCATTACTTTGGGCTCCGACGCCCACAGGGCAGAACATGTCGGCTACAGGTTTTCGGATGCAGCAGCCATGCTCAAGTCTATCGGGTTTAAATATACTGCGTATTTTAAGGATATGAAGCCATATTTTGTTCCTATGACTTAAAGGGAGTGTTTTTTATGAGGACAACGTTCAGCGCCGTGATCAAACCGTCCAAAAAATGCTTCGCATGCGTAGAAGTCCCGCCTCAGGCGGCAGAAATCCTCGGCTGCAATGATGAAAAAGTAAAGATCCACGGGACCATTGACTCCAGTCCGTTTACTGCTGATGTCATCCCGGAGAGTAACGGCACATACAGCATTTATCTTACGAGCGTGCTGTGCCGCATAATAAAAGCCGGAGTCGGCACAAACGTGGGCTTTTCTATCGAGCGCGCAGATGATGAGCGCACCGCCCGTATTCCTTCGGATTTCAAAAAAGCCCTCGCTGCCAGTCCCGATTCAAAGGCGATGTTCGATATGTATTCATATTCAAACAAAAAGGATATCCTTGAATGGATAACCAGTGCCGCCGCCGAATCGGTACGGCAGAGCCGGATGGAGCGCGTCATTGTCAAGCTCGGACAGGAATACTTGGAATACTTGGACACTCTGCCGAGCCCAGAAGAATAAAGCCCGGATAGAAGCGCCCTGGTCTTGGCGCTTTTTTTTATTCCCTTGCCATCAGTTTTTCGCATTCCTCGACGTTTTTCGAAAGCTCGTCAATATAGCGGCTCAGCCCCGATACCTTCATCACCTGGTTCTGCATGAGGAATTCGCGGTTCACATTCATGAGCTGCCTGAGCATGGCAAGCAGCGAGTTCATCTGCTCGCGCATTTTTTCATTTCTTGAGGATTGCGTGAGTATCCTCGAGAGAAGTTTATCCTGCTCTTCTTTGAGTTCAGCGATGCGCTTCTGAAGCAGCGCCTCTTTTTTCTCCGCTTCGATCAGCGCCTGCCTCTCTGTATCGGTAATGCCTGCACAGTGCTCCCTTGAAGCTGCTACCGCGAGCGAGGCCATCAGGCCCAGCCCTTTGAAGAATGCTGCGGCGTCCATGCCTTCGATGGCATGTACGTCGTCCACCATTTTTCCCATCACTTCGACCAGATCATATCTTCTCTTCTCGCCGGTTTCTTTCCTGGAAGCGCGGTGCCGCACAGCCCTTCCCTCAAAGGGGTCAAAGAAGGAAAGTCCTTCTTCCCTCATCCGGACAGCGACCCTTTTCACGAGTTCAGGATTGGTTTTCAGAACGTTGCGGTATTTGTTCTGGTATCTGAGCATCATCTTTTTGTCTCCGCTGCCCAAGGCCATGGTGCATGAGCGCACCGATATGCCTTCCGCCTGGGCCGACAGCACCTTTTTCAAAAGCCCCTCGATCTCGCTTTCAGAGAAGGGCACGAATGCCGCGGGCTTTTTCAGCTCCGGATCCCCCTCGGCTGCCGCGGCGTAGTAAAAATTGCGTACGCTGTTGGGGCACCTTTTTGTCGCGCTGGCCACGCGTTCAAAAACTGTACGCAGCGGCCGGTTTTCTTCGCGGGCAGATTTGACCTCTTCCCACAAAAGCGATCTCTCGCTGCTGTTCCAGCCGGTCTTTCTTGTCCGAAATATCGTATTTCCTACTTCTTGTGTAGACGGCATGCTTGTGGTATCCATTTTCTATTCCTCCCATACGCTGCCATTTATTTTTCACACATATTATTCTCACTCTCAGCCCTGTATATTCCTCACGTTTAAATCTTTTCCATGAAACCTTAGAAAAAAAGCAATGAGTATATCCCATTGCTTTGGTGTGCTATATAGTATGCCGCTTTGTATAATGATAGAACGTCCGTCAGCGTCCCTCCAGGCTGCTGATAAGGAAACTATGATTTCCGATAGAATTTCAATTATAAATCCTGAATATATTTTACGGGGAAAATGCTTCATAGGGATGTGTGTAAAATGGCGGAAAATCCCCCGCTCATGCTTCTTTCGGTTACAGAAGGCAAGTTTCTGGCATATATAGACGGCACACTTCTTGGGGAAGCGGCAAACAATGGAAAGTCGTTGTGCGTCCCTTTTTCTCCCGACGGCACGCATTACATCCTTCTGGTCCCCCTCGAGAGCGCAGACAATAGCGCGTATTTCCCCATCGCTTACAAACTGTGTTTTTCGGAAGGGGAGTTCGTTCTGCCTTGCCCGAGGAATATCGAGCTCGTCTTATGGCCGCAAAACATATTCTCCGTGCAGGCCTCGCCCTGCAAGGTGTCGTTTTCCGCCCCCGCTGCGCATATGCTGCGCCAGATGGAATGGCATATTGCCCGCCCCTACAAGTCCTATCACGTGACGCTCTACAGCGACTCCTGCCTTCATGCCTGCATCGAAGACCCGTCCAGCAATGAAACTGTGTTTTTTGAGGATTTCTCCGGTATGGCTGCCGGCGCGGCGGAAACCGCCCATCTTGTTTCGGCCGAATCTCGGGAACTCGTGATACACGCTAAATCCCGGGATGAAGGCCGCGTCGTTGTGCTTTCGGGCGAGGGAGGTAAAGTCAGCGTTTTACTTGATGAGACCGCTGCAGAGGTCTCCTACCCACAGGGCCAGGGTGGCAGCACGTTGCAGCTGAAGCGGATTGAGCCCGGCTTGATGCAGCATATTACCACCCTATGCTACAGTTTTGAAGGCGGAGTTGCAAAGTGTACCCATTCCCAGTCCGTCCTGCCTTCGCCGCCGCCCCAGGCTGAAACCCCCAACCAACTGGTCCGTGCCTTTTTGGGTTCGCTCCTTTTATCGCTCAAGGACGAGGTATTTTCCTATATGTCTCCTTCATTAAAAAGCAGCTTGTCGCTTTCAGACCTGAAAGAATATTTTGGGGAATTTTCGGGCTACAGAAACCCGCCTTTCGCCCAGCACTGCGGCGAATGCGCCCAGGCCTGCATCGGCCTGCTCTATCCCGTTGCAAAGAATTTCTGCAAAGCGCGCGTTTTCAGATTCGAGATGAGCAAGGGCAAGGGCGGCTCCCTCGCTTCTTCACTTTTGATAAATAATATTGATGAGGCCTGAGTGCAGTTTTGCCGCCTTTTTAGTTTATCAGCATGCCAAACATGATATCATATGAATTGACGATTTAGAAAAGGAGCTTGTCCTATGTACTACCCGTTTGGCTGGGGTTTTGACCCGACGTTTCTTCTTTTGATCCCTGGCATCATTCTCGCGCTCTGGGCGCAGATACATGTTTCGCGGGTTTACAGCACATATTCTTCCGTCCAGTCCGAGCGGGGTTTTTCGGCTGCGGATGTCGCCTCGCATATGCTGAAGCATAACGGGCTTCCAGACGTCAGCATCGAATCGGCCAGCGGCAAGCTTTCAGACCACTACGACCCGAAGACCCGTACGCTCCACCTTTCGGAAGGCGTTCATGATTCGGCTTCCATCGCCGCGCTGGGCATCGCCGCCCACGAAGTCGGCCACGCCATCCAGCATAACGAGGGTTATGGCCCTATGAAAATAAGGAGTGTGCTCGTACCCGTTGCCAATGTGGGCTCTTACGCAGCTATCCCGCTGATAATCCTGGGGCTCATACTGAGTTTCACAGGGCTTATCTATGCCGGCATCATCGCTTTTTCAGTTGCCGTTCTTTTTCAGCTCGTCACGCTCCCCGTGGAGTTCAACGCCAGCCGCCGCGCCCTTGCCATCCTTGAGGGCGGCGGATATCTGACCCCTTCTGAAACCGCAGATGCCAAGCGCATGCTGAATGCTGCCGCGCTCACATACGTGGCAGCGACGCTCATTTCGTTGCTGTACCTTTTCCGCTTCATCCTGATTGCAGGCGGAGGCAGGCGGCGGGACTGATTCCTCTATAGATATGACCCCCTATCTCATTTGACACCTATTAAGGAAACGCTGAACTATTGATGTTTTATCAACATGGCGGATATGTCCTTTTTTTATATGCGTGCTTTTTGCATTATACGGCGATACAAAATCCGGGGAACTTCAACTGACGAATTTGAGAGTTGCATTAAAATTGCCATTGTATAACAAATTTCCCTTGAAAATATATCTTGTTTCTGATAAACTACACATATTCGCAGCTATAACGCTTTCTTTGATAAAGCGTCAATGAAATTAACTCATGAAGGAGACAGGACGTAACTAATGACCTGGATGAAGCTTTTACTCGACTGGTTCCAAAAAACCTTAAGCAAAAAGATGAGGATATTGTTAGTTTCAGCATGTGTGCTTACGGTAGCTTTGGCTGTTCTTGCCGTATTTCTTATAAGCGACTCTATTTATACAAATAGTCTGATGGAAGGCACTACGATAATCAGAGGTGTTTCGGTGTCCGGCGTTGACGTCTCCGGGATGACGAGGGAAGAGGCGCGAGTCGCTACTGCCTCTGTGCCCGGCGAAGTACTGGGTCAAGTTGATATCTCAATCAATGTTGAAGGGGAGATATTTAAATATGCTTCGACAGATCTGAGCCTGGGTACCGATTATGACGCCGTCATCGACCAGGCGCTTTCCTATGCGCATACCGGAACGATAGAGGAGCGCAGGCAGGCTGCACAGGCCGCGCAAAAGGATGGCGTGGATTTCCCTGTACACGCTGCTACGGACAGGGCAACCATTTCAGCGGTCTTGCTCCCACTCAAAGCACAGCAGGATCAGGCGGCTGTGGATGCGGCCCCTACGTTCACGCCCTGGGGGCACCTTGCTGCAGACGGGTCGGCATATCAGCCCGATACGCAGGAGGTAATTAAAAGCTGTGCAAATGGGAAACTTCCCGAGACGCCCCCGCTCGAGCTTATCCCTGATGATCAGATGCCCAATAAGCTCAGATACCAGTATTGGCGAACCGACCACTATGTGGCTGATTACATTCCCCTGAACGCGAATATATCCCGTTTCACCTATACAGATGGGAAAAACGGCCGGTCCGTCAATATGGAAGCCGTGATTGACGCTATTATAAGCCAGATGGGAAGCGGCAGCTATTCCGAAATAGCGGCGCCGGTTGAGGCGGTGGAACCCGCGGTAAAGCTTCCAGACATTAAATATCAGACTCAGCTTATATCCTCATGGACGTCAAGCTATGCCAGTCATAATTACTATGAAAGAAATTGGAATGTGGCGAAGCTGTCGGGCATTATAAACGGCGCAGTCATCCAGCCGGGTGAAGTATGGTCTATAAACGGCATGACTGGAGAAAGGATCTTATCAAGAGGATGGCTTGATGCTTACGGGATTGCCTACGGCGGGTATACCTTGCAGCCGGGCGGCGGCGTGTGCCAGATTTCAAGCACCACATACAATGCCGCGATAAGAGCAGGGTTGGAGATAACCGCTTCGACTCATCATTCCATCACATCGGGTTATATCCCGCTTGGCTTGGATGCGACCATCAGTTCGCCCGGCCCGGATCTGAAGATAAAAAATAATTATACTACCCCTGTTTACATCGTCTCTTATTTGAATCCTCCGGAAAAAAACGTAACTGTCGAGATTTACGGGCCGCCGGTTACCGATCCCCAGAACGGGGAGGTAATACTCGATTTCTCGTTCAAAGATCTTGGTACATATGGCACCCCCGTAATGGTAATGATCTACAATACACCGATAGCCCCTGATGGTACCGTGATTTTGCCCGGGGGGTCTTATGAATATGCAGAAAACCGGCTGGGCCAAGAAGTTCAGACATATAAGCACTACCTGAGGCTTGACGGGACGGAGATAGCCGTAGAAAATTTTACTCATACCAATTGGAAGCCGAAAAACGGGAAGACTTATGTAAACGGCCCCGACCCGGCCACGGTATCACCGACACCCGAGTCGTCGCCTCCTTAATCCTAGACAACAGCATCGCCAAAAGTTTTTCCATCCCATCTGACGCTTCATAACCGCTCC
>JAUYED010000033.1 GCA_030691525.1 Bacillota bacterium
AAAACGTCTAATAAGAGAAAAAGAATTTTTAGGAGGCATCCGACATGAAGAAGGTAATACTCATAATCCTGGCCGCTGTATTGACATTGTCGTTCAGCGCATGCGACATTCTTAAAGAGCCAAACGCATACCTCGTAGCAGACACGGCGCCTATCTTTGACGCATCGGGCAGGCAGGTGGGGCAGGCGTTCAATGGATTTGCTTTGGACTTGAACAGCGTGAGGGACGACAAAGCATATTTCACAATGAGCATCGTTGACCCCAATAAGCCCGAACCGGCCGCGACAGAATACTACATCCCGCTTGAAAACCTGAGGAAGGGGTACAAAGAAATGGAGGCCGTCATCGAGATCATCTCGGTGGATGCGGTGCTGGTCAATGCCGGGGCGCCCATTTATGACAGCAAGGGCAACATCCTTGCCACCTTTGATGAGCCGTTCGGGCCGTTCCGCTTCATCACGAAGGCGGATGAAAAGGGGTATATGTTCCTCATTGCCAATAATGTGGCATTCGTCCGGGATGCTGACGTGCAGTTAATCAAAATGCCCATAGAATAATTACCAAAATAAAAAAAGAGCCGAACGTTCGGCTCTTTTTCATATCATCAAACCCAGTCAAGCAGGTAAAGCGCGACCATGGCTACCAAACATACCACCGCTGCGATAAGAAATGTGAGCCACCACGTTTTGAACCGGTATTTTTTCTTTCGCTCAAGCAAATATACGATTATAAGACTGACGCCGATAAAAGCCAGCCAGCCGTAGCGCCAATAGATCTCGGGACGATCTACCCTGGCTCCCTTTTCCAGGTCATATCCGGATAAAAATAAAAGAAAGAACGTACCTACTGCAATGAAAACTGCCGTAATGCCCTGGATGAGCTTGCTGTACTTTCCCGGCCCTTTGGGCTGGGGCTCCTGATCCGGCGCCTCGTCATCGGGAAGCAGGTTTTTATTTTCGGAATCGTTATCCATGGGATCGTCCCCCTTTTGATACGTGACCCGGACTTTAAGTCTATTATCACATAAAACGGAGCATATTTCCAGAGCTTTTTCCAATTATATGGGGGAAGGAAACGGGGAAGAGATCATCTTTTTATTCATTCTGAACAGAGTATTCCAATTTCACCGGGGATTTGATAATATATAATAGATTTGCGTGCATAAACCACATCGAAACTTAGAGATGCGAGGGGGACATTTTTTTATGAAAGAGTACCAGGCAAAGCAGATACGAAATGTAGCTGTAGCCGGCCATGGCGGTGAAGGCAAGACCACGCTTGTGGAGGCAATTCTTTTCAATGCGGGCGCGATTGACCGTATAGGCAAAGTGGAGGACGGCTCCACAACCACGGACTACGATCCCGAAGAGATCAAAAGGCATATCTCCATCAGCTCCGCTATGGCACCTGTCGAAACCGGAGACAAAAAGATAAACCTTATTGACGCCCCGGGCTATTTCGACTTCATGGGCGAGCTCGTCTCCGCACTGAAGCTGGCAGACGGGGCGCTCATCGTCATAAGCGCCGTTTCGGGGTTGACGGTAGGTGCAGAAAAGGTCTGGAACATGTGCGTGAAAAATAGCATATCCAAAGCAATCTTCATCAACCAGATGGACCGTGAAAACGCGGATTATTTCAAAGTGCTTGACCAGCTGAAAGCCAGGTACGGGACGGCGCTGGCGCCTGTGATGGTGCCCATTGTCTCGGGCGGAGTATTCAAGGGCTACGTAGACCTTGTAGAGATGAAGGCAAAAATGTTTGCCGGCAGGGAGACCAAGGACGCGGATATCCCGGGAGAGCTGGCAGAAAAGATAACGCCGCTGCGCGAGACGCTCATAGAGGCGGCGGCGGAGAGCGACGACGAACTGCTTGAGAAATTTTTCGGCGGAGAAGAGCTCACTGCTGATGAGATAATAAAAGGCCTGCACGAAGGCACGGTGGCCGGCCGGATGGTGCCCGTGTGCTGCGGAGCCGCGGCAGCCAACCTCGGTATCGCTGCCGTGACCGACTGCATAATAAAATACCTCCCCTCGCCTGATGAAAAACCCCCCAGAAAGGCAAAGAACCCTAAAACAGGAGCGGAAGTGCTGGTGAAGTGCGACCCGGCGGCGCCTTTTGCCGCTCAGGTATTCAAAACCATCGCCGACCCCTTCGTGGGGAAGCTCTCGCTTTTCAGGATATTCTCCGGTTCGCTGACGGCCGATATGATTATGTACAACCCCAATGCCCAGAAGAACGAAAAGGTGGGCAATATCTATATCCTGCGCGGCAAAAAGCAGAATACCACAGACAAGGCCTTTGCAGGCGATATCGCTGCCGTAGCCAAACTGCAGCATACCACGACTGGGCATACGCTTTGCGACGCGGGCAGCCCCGTGGTTTTCGAGGACATCGAATTTCCCGAGCCCTCTATATGGATGGCTATCTCATCGAAGAAGGAAGGCGAGGAAGACAAAGTCTTCACCGGCCTGCACCGGCTGGAAGAGGAAGACCCGACCTTCGCGGTGGAAAAGCAGCTTGGAACGAGCGATATGCTCATCGGCGGGCTTGGAGAGATACACCTGGAAGTCATATGCAGAAAATTGGCTAATAAATTCGGAGTGGAAGCCGAGCTGAAAGACCCTAAGGTGCCCTACCGCGAGACCATCAGGAAGGCCGTGAAAGCTGAAGGCAAGCACAAGAAGCAGACGGGCGGGCACGGCCAATTCGGACACTGCTTTATCGAATTCGAGCCCATAGCAGATGGCTCGGGGGGATTTGAATTCGTAGATAAAGTTGTCGGCGGCGCGGTGCCGAGACAGTACATCCCTGCCGTGGAAAAAGGGCTGAAAGAATGCATCCAGAAAGGCGTGCTCGCGGGCTGCCCTGTGGTAGGCATCCGCTGCACCCTCTATGACGGCTCCTTCCATAACGTAGACTCCTCCGAAATGGCCTTCAAGCTGGCGGCAAGGATGGCCTTCCGCAAGGGCTGCGCCGAGGCAAACCCGGTGCTGCTGGAGCCGATCTACCACGTGGAAGTGAATGTGCCCGACGAGTATATGGGCGATATTATCGGAGACCTGAACAAGCGGCGGGGAAGGATCCTCGGCATGAACCCCGCTGAAAACGGGCAGCAGGTGGTGGCGGAAGTGCCGCAGGCCGAGATGTTCAAATACGCCACAGACCTGCGTTCCATGACGCAGGCAAGGGGCTCCTTCAAGATGAAATTCGACCGCTATGAGGAAGTGCCCGGCAATATCAGCGCCAAAGTGGTGGAACAGGCCAAGCGGGAGCAGAAAGAGGAAGAAGAATAAAATTAATTGGGAGAGGGGCTTTGCCCCCCTTCCCAACCTCCCCCCGTCTTGCCCTGCCTGTGCTGCGCACGGCCGGCAGGGCGCTATAACCGCCTCGAAACTGATTTATACTGACATTTGACGGGTATTTGGGAAAGGGACTTCGCCCCTCTTCCCAAGCCCACACCCCGTTGAGGAACGGGTTACTGCGTTTGATTAAGCCGACTACAAAGACAGGGTAAGAGATTGCTGCGTTGATAAACTCCTAATCCAACAAAAATATAATACTTCATATACACGCTAGGGAGTGGCGTTTTTTTGTGCTTATGGGCTTGATGCGTTTTATCTCTCGGAAGCAGCCCTTGCGGGGGGATGGAAATTGATTTACAATTCATGATAGAAAATGCAAAAGGGGTGTGCCGTTATGCCAAAGATTATCCTCCCTGCCACAAGCGCGAACTTGGGCTGCGGGTTTGACTGCATGGGGATGGCGCTGGGCATCTATAACGAGATAGAATTTGAAAAAAGAGAAAGCGGGCTGACCATCGAGCTGGAACCCCATGACATGGGGAGAATAAGCATCCGGGAAAACAACCTGATATACAGGACAGCTAAGTCCATTGTAGAGCAGCGTGGACAGAAGATGCCCGGGCTTTGGATGCGACAGAAAAACAACATCCCCATAACAAGGGGGCTGGGCTCCAGCGCGGCCTGTACTGTTGGCGGGATACTGATGGCCGATATACTCCTTGGCGGGAAACTAACGATGCAGGAAAAGATGGAAACGGCGGCAAGGATGGAAGGGCACCCTGATAACGTCGTTCCCGTATTCCTCGGCGGCATTACCATCACGTTCTGGGCGGGTGGCACACTGAAGCATTTCAAAATCACGCCGCCCAAAGGATTGATGGCCGCGCTTATGGTGCCGGACTTTTCGCTCTCCACCAAAGCCGCGCGCGCGTTGCTGCCCAGAAAGGTGAGGATGGACGATGCCGTAGGCAATATCGGCCGGGCGGCCATGCTGTGCGCGAAACTGGCATCGGGGAATACCCAAGACATCGCATCCTGCTTTGACGACCGGCTGCATCAGCCCTACCGCAAAGGGATGGTCGTGGGATATGACGAGATAATCGAGGCATCCTACGCCCTGGGCGCGAGGGGCGCATACCTGAGCGGCGCGGGCCCATCCATCGTAGCGCTTGTTGCAAACGGCGAAGAGTTTGCTGCGAAGATGGTGGAGCGGTTGAAGAAGATCGAAGGCGGATGGAGCGTGCGCACAGCGGAGATATGCAGCGAGGGGGCAAAGGTGGGGTAGGGGGGTAAAGCATTGGTGATTGTTGATGATGCTAATTTTACCCTACCATCATTTATTCGGAAATGAGATTAAACACTTTGCATAACGATATTTAAAATCGGTTATTTTCAGTTAGTTTAGTTAAAAGCCGCTCTAATTTCAGGGCGGTTTTTCTTATACAAAAATCTCATACAGCCCTATGCCTACTACAAGGACGGCTGAAAGCAGCTCGATGAACTTCTGGGGTATTTTGGCGTGGAGCCAATTCCTGAGGCCGATAAGGTTGCCAAACCAGATGGATATGAAACTGAATACGGTCATGGAGGCGGCGAGTATCCCGCTGTCTATGCCTGCTACTCCGGCGCCCAGAGACAGGCCGATGCAATTCAGGGCGAGGGTGAAGCCCAGCAGCACCGTTTCCCTGAAATTGAGCCGCTTGC
>JAUYED010000138.1 GCA_030691525.1 Bacillota bacterium
GGGAAAGGGGCTAGTGCCCCTCTTCCCAAGCCCACACCCCGAGACAATTTATAAACGAATTGTGGAATATCGGGGTAGGTTGTTCTTAATAAGTATGCCCACCCCTGACCCCTCCCGTTGACGAACTGTAAAGATAATATCAGGTTATAAGAACGGGAGGGGAACATTACCTTTTGGGGGCTGCGCCCCCAAGGGCATAAACCCCTGCCAATCATGGGAAAGGGGCGTTCAGCACTTTTTAAAAGGCACATTTTTCCATTTGTGTTTATTACGGATATGAATAGGTAAACGTGATAATTATCAAGGTTTACAATAAAAAAATTATTGCAAGGCGTATCGCTTGGTATAGGGAGGTATTTTTAGGCAGCGCGTTGGTTGACACAGGCGCGGGCGTTGGAGTATAATCCGTTTATAAATACCTGAAAAGAAGCGCCATGACGGGGAAGAGTAGCACAGGATCGGCGGGGCAAAGAGAGGGTGCGCCAATATGGCTGGAAGCGTGCCTGCCAGAGATGCCGCCGTGCGAAAACCGCCCCCCGAGCGGAGCGTGCGGGCGCTTTAACATTCCCCGCAAACCAAAGAGGCCGCGCTGCATTCATAGTGCGGCAACAGGGGTGGAACCGCGGGTGAAAACGCCCGTCCCTTGGTTTATATAAGGGATGGGTTTTTGTTTTTTTGAAAGGAGCGGGCGGATATGAAGATAACTTTTCCTGACGGCAGCGGAAAGCCATATAAAAAGGGCGCCACCGCGATGCAGGTAGCGCAGGAGATAAGCCCGAGACTGGCAAGAGATGCGCTCTGCGCTGAGATTGATGGAAGATTAATAGGGCTGGATCAGCCCATAAGCTCGGACTGCACGCTGAAAATACTGACATGGAACGACCAGGCGGGAAGGGAAACATACCGGCATACCGCTTCGCATATCCTGGCGCAGGCCGTCAAACGGCTGTTCAAGGGAGTACGGCTCGCTATCGGGCCGGCCATAGAGAACGGCTTTTATTATGATTTTGATACCGGAACGCCCTTTACCGCAGAAGACCTCCCGAAAATAGAGGAAGAGATGCAAAAAATCATTGATGAGAACCTTCCCATCGAAAGGGTGGAAATGAGCCGCGGCGAGGCGAGGCGGTTGATGCTGGATGCCGGAGAAAGCTATAAAGCCGAACTGATTGACGGCATCCCTGAAGGCGAGGCCATCACACTATACAGGCAGGGCGGATTCATAGACCTTTGCGCCGGCCCACACCTGCCATTTACCGGCAGGGTGAAGTCTTTCAAGCTTTTGAGCATCGCCGGGGCATACTGGCGCGGGGACGAAAATAATAAGATGCTCCAGCGCATCTACGGCACGGCGTTCGATAAAAGAAGCGACCTAGAGGAGTACCTCGTGCGGCTGGAAGAGGCCAAAGCACGAGACCATAATAAGCTCGGGCGGGAGCTCGGCCTTTTCACCACCAGTGAAACTGTAGGCCAGGGCCTTCCTTTGATAATGCCCAAGGGCGCCAAAGTGCTCCAGATCATGCAGCGGTTCGTGGAGGACGAGGAGGAAAGGCGCGGATACTGCCTGACAAAGACGCCTTTTTTGGCTAAAAGCGACCTCTATAAGATATCCGGCCACTGGGACCACTACAAAGACGGGATGTTCATAATCGGCGAAGAAGGGAAAAGCGACGAAGTGCTGGCACTCAGGCCTATGACGTGCCCTTTCCAGTTCCTCATATATAACGCAGAGATGCACAGCTACCGGGATCTGCCCATCCGCTTCTCGGAGACATCCACGCTCTTCCGCAACGAATCCTCAGGGGAGATGCACGGGCTGATACGTATAAGGCAGTTCACCCTTTCCGAAGGCCACCTCATCGTGACTCCGGAGCAGCTCGCAGAGGAATTTTACGGCGTCATCGACCTTATCCGGTACTTTATGAAAATATTGGGAATAGAAGATGACATTTCATACCGCTTTTCCAAGTGGGACCCGGCAAGGAAAGATAAATATATCGACAACCCCTATGCTTGGGAGCAGGCGCAGGCCAGGATGAAGCAGATCCTTGACGATATGAAGCTGGATTACTGTGAAGCCGAAGACGAGGCGGCGTTCTACGGGCCCAAGCTGGACATCCAGATGAAAAACGTGTATGGCAAGGAAGACACGGTCATAACCGTACAGATAGACTTCGCGCTGCCCGAAAGGTTCGATATGTTCTATATTGATAAGGACGGGCAGAAAAAGCGCCCCTACATCATCCACCGCTCCTCGATAGGATGCTATGAGCGCACGCTCGCCCTGCTCATCGAAAGATACGCCGGGGCCTTCCCTGTATGGCTGGCACCCGTGCAGGCCAAAGTGCTGACCATCACGGAGCGCGCCGATGAAGCCGCCCGAAAAGCAGCCCAGGCGCTTCAGGCGCTCGGCTTCCGGGCCGAAGTTGACGCGCGCAACGAGAAGATCGGGTATAAGATACGGGAGGCGCAGATGGAAAAGGTGCCCTATATGCTGGTCATAGGCGACCGGGAGGCGGAAGCCGGAACTGTTGCGGTGCGTTCAAGGAAAAGCGGGGACATGGGAGCAATGCCGCTGCCGCAGTTCATTGAAATGCTGAAGGAAGAAACGGAGCAAAAGAGGCCGTAACCAGGGAAAAACACCGCTTATTGACAATGCGATATTCCCGTGATATATTTTATGCACGAAGCAGAAGCCCGGCTTCTCACCTGCCGGCAAAGCCAGGCAGGTAAGCGCACCATACGGATGAATATTTTTCTTGTTGCGTTTAGGACTTGTGGGCGTATTTCTGCGCCCACCCATTTTTTTGGAGGTGTCAATTATCAATACTGAACACATGATCAACGAGCAGATCCGCGACAGAGAAGTGCGCGTGGTCGGTGCAAACGGCGAGCAACTCGGAATCATGTCAGCAAAAGAGGCCCTGAAAATGGCCGATGAGCACGAACTGGACTTGGTGAAAATCGCACCGCAGGCTGCGCCGCCCGTATGCAAGATCATGGACTATGGCAAATTCAGGTTCGAAACTGCAAAGCGGGAAAAAGAAGCGCGCAAACACCAAAGGGTTATCGAGATCAAAGAAGTGCGCCTGTCCGCGACGATAGATACGCATGATATCGAATTCAAGGCCAGGAACACGCAGGTTTTCTTGAAAGACGGCAACAAGATAAAGGTGACTATCCGCTTCAAAGGCAGGCAGATAGGGCACAGCGAGATAGGAAGGTCAGTCATGAATTCCTTCTTTGAAATGGTGAAAGACAATGCTGTCATCGAGAGGAATGCCATGATAGAAGGAAGAAGCATGATCATGATACTGACTCCCAAAAATTGAACATGCATTGCAGAAGGAGGATTGATCCACGTGCCGAAAATGAAAACGCACCGCGGCGCTGCAAAAAGATTTTCCCTTACGGGTACGGGACAGGTCAAAAGGGCCAAGGCGTATAAAAGCCACATCCTGACCAAAAAGAGCGCGAAGCGCAAACGCAACCTCAGGAAAGGGACGCTGGTTTCCAAAGCCGATGCCAAAAACATCAAAATGCTCATCCCGTACAAGTAAAAGCGCCGGGGTGCATAACTTAGGAGGTAGATTTGTTTGTCAAGGATTAAAAGGGCAGTCAATGCTTTAAAGAAACGCAGAAAGATATTGAAGCAGGCCAAGGGTTATTTCGGAGCGAAGAGCAAGCTTTACCGCGTCGCCAACCAGGCCGTGATGAAATCGCTTCATTACGCATACGTAGGGCGGAAACTTAGGAAGAGGGATTTTCGCTCACTGTGGATCATAAGGATCAACGCAGCAGCCCGGCTCAACGGGCTGTCCTACAGCCGCATGATGAACGGGTTGAAGCTCGCAGGCGTATCCATCAACCGGAAGATGCTGGCCGATCTTGCGGTAAACGAACCTGTGGCGTTTACAAATTTAGCGAATATGGCAAAGGAAAAGATAAGCGCATAGGGGAAAAGATATGGGATTATAAAGATTAATATAATACGGAATTATCCCCTCTCGTACTACTGCGTATAGCTAAACAAAATCAAGCATAAATATACGAAAAACAGAACACATTATTTTACTTACAGTACATATTATTTATAGAGGGGATATTATTTTAAGTATTTTCTCTCATATATTTTTTCGATTTGGGGAGAATACTCTAATCCAATTAATGTATAAATCCTTTGGTGATATAAATAATCCTTTCTGTCTAAATTTTCAACATCACGAATAAAATTGTCTAATTCTTTATCTATAATTTTTTCTTGAAATTCTTTTGATTCTTTGAATAGTTCATCCATTCTCTTTTTCCAATTAGTAAATTGTAAATCATCCTTCTTTATTTTCCCCTCAAACCAAATTCTACTTATCCGATTTATATAATCAACTTCTTTATCATCATGAAAATTAGGAAGAAAACAGAGAGCACCCTCCATCGAATCACGCCATTCATCATTCCATTGTCTTACTTCTATTTTTAAAGCAATTAACAATTTAGCAGCTTTTAAAATGTCGTCTTTTGAACATGGCAGTAAAGAGGACTTTCTAAAAAGACCATATTCAGGTTTTACCTGAAGCGCACCACCATAAGCAAAAATTATTTTTCCGGCATCATCAATATCCATAAAAACACCCCCAATATATTTGAAAGGATAACTCCAATAAAAATACGTTGGTCTACCATTGGATTAATAACAAATGTAATATCATTAATCATGGCTTTATTAGCGTTACTATTATTGCTATTATTGAAATAAATAACGCTATACCGGATATTACCGTTGCAGTTATCCATTTGCGGTCTTCTTTTTGCTTTGATGATTCTTGGGCACGATATTCGGCTAAATAATTCCTCCCTTCACTTTCAAGTGAAATAGTTGGGCGTTCTTTTCCATTAATATCGTACCAAAATCGACGAATATACTTCTTTTTTAATAAATAGTTCAGATCATAAATTGTTACACCGCTGAGCATTGAACATACATCTTCGGTATCATATTCCTGCGGATGATTTTCTAATAAAAGCAACACATCCAAATATTTTTTATCAATGGCTTCCAAGTAAAACGCCCCCA
>JAUYED010000009.1 GCA_030691525.1 Bacillota bacterium
TGAGGTCCGGAGAGCCGTACGCACGCTGAAGAAGAACAAGGCCCCGCAATACATCCGGAACGGCAAGGGGTATTACATCGCTGTGACAGGCCCGGACACCACATACGACCTCCAGAGCGATCCGCTGTGGCAGGACGTGAGCAAATACGCAGCGTCTGAGAATATCTTTGAAGGCGAGATCGGCAAGCTTTTCGGCGTGGTCTTCGTGGAGACGAGCGAGGCCAAAAACTTCTCTGCCCCGGAACTGATAAGCGGTTCCAAGAGCCTGACAGTGGCGTCGTATGCAGACAAGGTCTTCACAGTGGACGAGTCGTTCACTGCGGCTGAAGCCACCGCCATGGCAGGTAAAAACATCATCTTCAAGAGCGGGGAAAACTCCGAAGTGCTGGAGATAGTTTCCGCGAACCATACCAATAAAACCATCACTGTAGAAGATGCGCCTGTCGGGACGCCGCAGCAGGGGGACAAGCTCTATGCTTACGGCGCAGGGGACAAGGCCAGAGACGTGGCAGCTACGCTAATCTTCGGAAAGAACTCCTACGGTGTGGTTGACCTGGAAAGCGGGAACCTGCGTTCCATCATCAAACCCAAGGGTAGCGCGGGCACAGCTGACCCGCTGGACCAGATATCCACCATCGGATGGAAGGTAGACGGGTTTGCGTGCAAGGTGCTGCAGCCGTTGTGGCTGGTGCGCATCGAGCATACCTACAGCATGTAGTGTTGGGAGGGGGGCTTCTTGCCAAATAAATTTGTCAGCCGCCCCCCTTCCCAGGCCTCCCCCCAGCATTTGGCCTGCTGACTCCGGCAGGCCAAATAAAGGAGTGCAATCTGACGTACACGCCGCCAGATTGCACTGATTAAAAAAATTACGCTTCATAAGGTAAACCAAATGTCATCGGGTTAATGAACCCGTAAAGGTTGAGGGAACAGAAATGACGGGAGGCGGGGCATTGGAGAGGTTATTGAGCGGTTAAAAAGCGGTTATTGAGCGGCAAGAGAGATGGGTTTGCATGGGCTAAGTTTGAGATTGCTACCACATCGCGAATGCTCCGAAGTAATGACAGAAGCGGAGCACCCGGTGCATGAAAAGCTTATTTCGATAAGGGATGGGGAAGTGCGGCGGCGCCTGGAAATAAGGGCGCATTGCTCCATTGAACATCTCAAAGGAGCGGGAAGGGCAGGCCGCAAAGACGTTTAGTTTGGAGGAAAAAATAAAATGGCAAAAACCGTGAACACCACAAAAGGGATCAAGGAAACGAGTATGAGCGACAAAGATATGGATATGATCTCGGCACGGGCGGGAGAGATCCTCGGCAAGTCCAAAAAAGCCACAGTGCACATACCTCACTCTGAAGGCAAATACGAGGACGAAACGGTTGAATGCTGCATCAACGGCTACAACTATATCATCAAGCGGGGGCGAACGGTGAAAGTGCCGCTGCCCATCCTGGAGATCCTAAAAAACGCCCATATCATTTAACGGATAGGGAGAGGATGAAGATGAACGTATCCGAGCTGATTTTGCTCACGCTAGCGCATCTCAACGAGGATAACGACGAAGCGACCCAGTCGGAATACAGGGAAAAGCTGCTCGCGCACTTCAACCAGGCCTATATGGAGATCATGCGGTGCAAGCACCGGCTGGCAACCAGCGGGGAAGTGACGCTTGCAGACGGGAAATTCGCGCTGTCGTCGCTATCAAAAAAATGTATCAAGATAGATCGCGTAGAAACTTTATCCGGCGCACCGCTCTTTTTCAGCGTCAACGCGGAAGGCGTGGCTACGGTGCTTTCAGATGAAGAAAAAGTATGCGTATACTACCGCTACCTGCCTGACGCGCTTGTCGAAAACGGGGATGAACCCCTTTTCCCGGAAGACCAGCACGCCTGCCTCGCAGACTGGGCGACATACCGGGTACTGGGAACGGGCAGCAGGGCAAGGCAGCTGCGGGGAGACCTCTTTTATGCCAACTACCTGAGGACGCTTGCCCGGATCCCGCCGGCGGGGGAACAGGCGGAAAAGATCGCCAACAAGTATTAGAAACGCGGTGCAACGTACAGAATGTTGTGAGACGGGGCATGGGAGAGGTTATGGAGCGATTATAAAGCGGTTAATAAGCGTCAGAGGAGATTAGGGTCATTTCTATAGGGTTTATGCCTCCGGCGGACAACCTTTTGAACGCCCAAAAGGTTGCCGAAAAGGCGCTGGGGCTGCAATGTTGTGAGGGGGGCTTCTTGCCAAATAAATTGTCAGCCGCCCCCCTTCCCAGACCTCCCCCCAGCATTTGGTCGGCCTCGTCCGTCAGACCAAATAAAGGAGTGCTATCTGACGTACACGCCGCCAGATAGCACGGATTAAAAGCCCCAGACCCCATCGGATATTATACTGCTATGTGAAGCCGCCTACCCCTATCCTCCCGTTGTGTGAGGATTGATATTATCAGGGTTCTGAGTTACGGGAGGAGCCGTCTGGTTTGGGTGTCGGCTCAGAATTGGCCTTTCGTCCCTTCGGGACTACAGGCGCAATAATTCACCGACACCCATGAGGGGATTCAGGTTCATGCAAATTAAGGGGAAGGGCATGGGAGCGATTATAGAGTAGTCATGGAGCGACAGAAAGGCGGATTGCCGCAGATTAACGCTCCTAAGCAATGATAGGGAGCGGAGCATGGGAGAGGTTATTAAGCGGTTGTAAAGCAGTTATAGAGAGCCAGGGGGAGAATGCTGCATCGTTGATGCTATTAAATAATGATACATTATTTTGATGGGGGAGAAATATGCCTGAGGAAGCTGTTATCAGAATAAACCGGTTTTCAGGGATAGATCAGAGCGGGGATGAGACAGGAATGCCGATAGGCGCCAGCCCCGACGCCCAGAACATGGACTGCGAGGGCGGCACACTTCAAACGGCTAAGGGATTCGCCAAGTATAATACACCGCAAGCCCCTGCAGCTATCCGTACGCTGATGAAATATTTCCGAAGGAATTTGGATGGCACGGTGGACTCCTTCCTGCTTTGCACAACGGACACAGCAGTGTACGCCCTCTCTACGGGGGGCTACTGGGTCGCCATCGCAACCGACCTCAACGGGGGATACTTCGACTATATCAATTACCAGAAAAACTGGATGGACATCCTCATTTTCGGCAACGGCGAAGATAACCCCATGAAATGGACGGGCTACGAGGGCGCCACTAACCTTGGAGGAAGCCCCCCGTGCTTTTCGCAGGTGTGCCTGCACTATGAAAGGGCCTGGGGCTCGGCTATCAAAAGCGAACCCGACAGGGTGTATTATTCCAAGGCGTACGACTCTGAAGATTGGTCAACTCCGGGAGAAACGGGATTCATAGATATCCCCACATGGAACGGCGGGTCTATCATTGCCCTGAAAACACTTTTTGATAATGTGGTCGTTTTCAAGGACTATGATATCTACAGAGTCTTCGGCACGTACCCGGGAAGTTACGAAGTGTCCCGTGTCCACGGTATAACAGGCCCCATCGCCCCTCGTTCCATCGTGCAGCTGGGGGACGTCGTTTATTTCCTAAGCGCGGAAGGGCTGTGCTTCTTCGACGGGGTAAGAGCGCGGCCGGTGGAAGACGAAAAACTGAAAAAATTCTTTCAGGACCTCAACCGCGATTATGCCAAATATGCGTGCGCGGTCACAGCGGGAGGGAAGCTATACCTTGCCCTTCCTGAAGGAGGCGCTGCGACGTGCAACAACTGCGTGGTGGAATACGACCCGCGCAAGGGAAGCTACATGATCCGGCGGGGCTTCAGGGTGGATACCTTCCTCGAATACCAGGGGAAACTCCTCTTTGCCAATGATACCAGATACATCTATGAATACGGCCAGGGCAACACATATGATGGAGAACCAATCGAGTCATACTGGAAAACGCCGTATATGGATCTTGGCGTGAAAGACATAGTGAAAGGCCTGACTGCGCTTTATGCGACAGCCAAGGGTGCAGGAGCCGGCGGGGGCGAAGGCGCGCTGCTCCTTGGCGCTACGTCTGAGCGGGGAACAAAGGAAAAAACGTTCACGCTGCCGACTGATGAAAAAAGCGTCCGCTTTTCAATGAAAAGCCGCGGGCGCAGGATGCAGCTCACTTTTTCCAACGTGAACGGAAGCGTATTTTCGCTCAACACCCCCGAATTTCACTTCGAGCTGGACCAAGACTAAGGAGGCAAAAAGAAATGCCATACGGGTTCCAACGCATCCTGGATTTCAGCCAGCTTTCCCTCAAAAACTTGAACGACCAGCTTGAACTGCTCTGGAGAAAAGCGATGGGGGGCATTGAATGGCAGGACTTTTCCCAAGGGCTGCAGGGCTCTCTGGCGCTGGGAGCGGACAACCTCATCCAAAACGGGAACGGGCACTTTGGCACTGAAAACTGGCAGACGAGCGGTCTGACGCTTTCTGCCTTCCGCAACACAAGCGCGGGAAGGACGGAATTTTCCGCCCAGGGGACGGGCAATCTTTCGCAGTACGGCATAGCCATCCAGCCATCTAAAAAATATACCGTTTCATTCGTAGCGAAAATACAGGCGGCCGGCAGCTGGAGCTGCACGGTTTTCGGGCAGCGGGAAGGAAGCTCTGAAACCGCGGAAGATTTTCAAAACGCATCCATCCCCATATCCGGAAGCGGCTATGCGGAATACTCGGCCTGTTTCACAGCAAACGGGGAGCAAACCCATGCATTCATCCGCTTTACAGGCAGCGGCGGCACTATTTACCTGACAGATATCCAGCTGAAGGCAGGAGAAGTGGCAGCGGAGTTCTCGCAAAACCCGGATGAGGGTTTCGCAGAGGGGCTCGTCCAATCGGGAAAGCTGGTGCGCCTTTCAACATCCAATCTGTATCTCGAACAGACGGACGCAGCAGGCGACAGCAGCGCATTGATCGCCGATTGCGGGGCAGGCGTCGGGCTATTGAACGCGGGGGACATATATTTGGAAGGCAAACGGTGCCTTCAGAGGACCGGCATCACGCTTTACGTATCTACAACCGGCAATGACAGCCAAGACGGGCTTACATCCCAGACCGCCTTCCGGACTTTGCAAAGGGCTGTTGACATGATCCCCCACTGTATTCATGACACCTGCACTATCAACCTTGCAGCGGGTACTTATATCGAAAAAGTTTATGTCCGGATGCCGTCGCACTACTGCATCAACCTATACGGCAACAGCGCTACGCTCAAGGGTGCGCTTAGGATCCTCGGGGGTACATCGGTATTCAATATCTACGACCTCAACATCAGCAGCAACTTGAACATAGGGCTCTGGATAAGGGGCGCCGGGCTTTTTGTCCTGATGAGCGGGGGGTCTATCAACGGGAACCAGATATCGGGCGGGCATGGAGCGTATGTTGAAGCGGGAGCGAACCTCGGCCTGGAAAGCGTCAAGATATGCAACTGCCCCGGTAGCGCCATTTACGCGATGTACTGCGCAAGGGTGAACGAAGTCAGCTGCACAGGAAGCAGCAATGGTATAGGGATGTATGCGAACGCGGGAGGTATCATCACAGGATACAGCACCGCGCCAAGCGGTACGACTCCCCGGCTGGAGGCAAACGGCGGAAAGATACTATCCTATGGAACGCCTACGAGCGCCACCCCGCCCTCCACCGAAACGCCCGCTACCGAAACGACCTGGAATCCCACCGGCACCGGATGCATGCGGAACGGCGCCTGGAGGACGGATTCCCAGAACGTGCGTCAGGGACAGTGGCCTATAACGTCTAAAGCCGGACAGGGGTCAATCTCTATGGACACCGCTATCAACAAGGGGTTCTGGTTTTTCGACTATGCGGACATCCAATCAAAACTCGCGGGGAAAACGATCGAAAGCATATTTATGACCATAAAAAGGGACAATGGGGGCGTTCCCACAGCTGTACCCGCCCATCTCTGGCTGCATGACGCAGCAGGGCCAAGCGGGACACCCAATCTTGTGAGCGACCTTAGCACCCTGACAAAGCTCGGGTGGCAGCAGGAAACAACGGTCTGCCTGCCCCTCGCTGCGGGGGACGCACTCAAAAACGGCAGTGCCAAAGGCATCGCACTCTATCATGAAAGCAGCGACAAGGGGTATTACCTGAACATGGCGCCGTCATCAAAATTCACGACAAAGCTGACCATCGCCTATCGGTAAAAGACATCAAATAATACGATTGAACTCTATTCTTGGGGAGGAAGAAAAAATGGCATACAGCCAATACTACGGCACGCGGGGCAGCCGCGTGAGGGAGATACAGAAAAAGCTGAACGAAACAGGCGCAGGGCTCGCCGTGGACGGCATATGGGGGCCGAAAACCGAAGCGGCTTACCAGAAATACGGCGGCGAACAGCAGGCGGGAGGCGAAGCAGAGGATACCCTGAAACGCATCGAATATACGCCTCTGACTGATGAGCAAATCGAGAAAATAGCGCAGGAGGAAACCCAGGCGGACTACGGCTACCGTGAATCGCTGGAAAATGAAAGAGCAGATGCGCTCCGGCAGGCCGTCCAGAAGTCAATAGAAAACTTGGACCCGGCCTACAGGGCGCGCCTTGACGCGCTGGAAAAGGCATACACGGGCAGAAAGAAGGAAATGACCGATCTTGCCACGTCGCGCGGGATGGGAAGGAGCAGCTATGCGCTGGACCTTGAAAATGCCGCTTACAATGATCTGGCAGGCGGGCAGTCCACTCTGCTGGCGGAGAAGCAGGCAAAACTTCAGGCACTGGGGCAGGAAATAGAGGATATACAAAAGAAACTGGCTGAAACGGTAGCGGGCTTGGAGATGGAGCGCACCTCGACCCAAAACAAGGCCTCAGAGGCGCTTAAGAGCGAGCGCGGAGAAAAGATACAGGAAGCAATAAAATATAATAACGAAATCGCTATCAAAGAGGCCGAAATGAAGCGAAAGCAGGCGGAATTCGAGCAGAAGATGCAGAAGTCAAGCGCAAGATCCGGCAGTAAAAGCTCCTCCGGCACTTCCTCAAAGCGCCTGATGGATACAGGCATGACTGAAAGCGCCAAGTTGGACAGCCAGAAGAAGCAGCAGTGGGAAATGAAGATCATGGAAAACTGGAACGCCATGAGCACTGAAGCAAAAAAGACGTACTTCCAGAAGAACTGGCAGTATATCTTCAACTACTCCAGCCCTGTGGCAAGGGCTATGGCAAAGAACTTGGAAAAGATCACGGGAAAGAAATATACTTTCCTGAAATAAAGCGAGAGGGGCATTGCTCCTCTCGCGGTTCCTTCCCAACCTCCCCCCGTCTTGCCCTGCCTGTGCTGTGCACGGCCGGCAGGGCGCTTCTTTTCGTCTCGAAACTGCATTATACTGACATTTGACGGGTATTTGGGAAAGGGGCTCCGCCCCTCTTCCCAAGCCCCCACCCCGAATAGGTACGTCGCTTCGCTCCGAAGGTTAATGATAAAGGGAGTGGGGCGTTGGAGAGGTTGTAGAGCGGTTATGGAGAGGGAGACGGATTG
>JAUYED010000090.1 GCA_030691525.1 Bacillota bacterium
GATGGGGTATTCATCAATCAGGGATTGCCAGTACGTGATAAGTTCTTCGCGGCTGTATGAGATGCCGCTTTTAGGAAGCTTATAATTCCCACCTCCTTGATGCCACCCGGACGCGGCGGCGTCAATGGCGATGCAGAAATCTTTCCGGGGTGCGTACCCCGCAGCCTGGATGGCCTCCATGAGAAGGTCCAGCGCGTCCTTATCCTTTGGCAGCTGGGGTGCAAAGCCGCCCTCGTCTCCTACTGCGGTGGAAAGCGAGCGGTTTTTGGCTACTTTTTTTAGCGCCATATAGACTTCAGCAGAAGCACGGAGCGCATTTCTGAAATTTTCAAAGCCCAGAGGCATTATCATAAATTCCTGGATGTCAATATTGTTGGACGCGTGTTCCCCGCCGTTTATCACATTCATCATGGGCACCGGAAGCAGCAGCGTCCCGGAGAAGGCAAGATATTCATAAAGCGGGAGGGCTTTGAAAAGAGCCGCTGCACGTGCGGCCGCCAGCGAGACGGCCAGAAGCGCGTTGGCGCCCAGGCGCGATTTATTCTTTGTCCCGTCCAGTTCGATGAGCGTGCTGTCCAATTCTTTCTGGCTCTCAAAGCTGCGGCTGATAAGGGCGGAGGCGATTTCGTTCTTTACGTTTTCGACTGCCTTCATCACACCTTTGCCAAAGTAGCGCGAGGCGTCCCCGTCCCTCAGCTCGTGGGCTTCGTATTTGCCTACAGAAGCGCCCGAGGGAACCGCGGCTGTCCCCTTTTCCCCTCCGCTCAGCACTATTTCCGCCTCTACGGTGGGCGTGCCCCGCGAGTCCAGTATTTCCCTTGCGTGAACGCTTCTGATGATCATTTCTTGCGCCTCCTAAGAAAATAGTGGTTTCACTATTATTGTGCGTCGGCCGGGCTTTTATTAAAGCCCCGGTGTCAAGATTTTAATTTTTCAAATCCTTTTTCAGCCATAGCCATTATGGCGCGGTAGGATACGATGGCAAATACGGCGCTTACCGCGATAAGTATGGCCCACAGGATTGGTTCGGATAATTGGGCTGAAATAAGGGCATAGGCAAGGACGCCGAGTATGATGATCAGTGCAAACAATATGAGCATGGCAAATACCGCGTTCATGTTCTGTTTGATCGCCTGCTGCTCCGATTCCCAGTTCAGCTTAGGCCTTAAAAGGTCAATAACGATACTTGTCGAGGTGATCGCGGCGCTGGCGAAAAGCGCTGTAACGATCCCCGGCAGGAAACTGAAAAAGGGTATCTTCAGCATGAAGACAGCCGTTGTAGCTGTAGTCAATATTCCCAGGAACGACATGCTGCATCCTGCAAGATATTTTCCCCGCACCTGCGCCTTTGCGGTGACGGGAACGATGTTCAGCAGCCATGCGGACTTCCCCTCGCGCGAAATGAAAGTGGCCGAAGCAGGGTTGATTGACCCCACGAAAACCATCAGCGCCGTGGCAATCAGCGCAAAAACCACAGAGGAGCCGCTTGCGCTCAACGCGTTGAATAAAGCTTGCAGGTTTCCCCCGCCTCCTACAGACAGCATGACTACGAGGAGCGGCCCCATGATGATGCCGAAAAGTGAATTGAGCGCATACATGGGCGAGCGGAGCACGATCTTCCATTCCTTGAAGAAAATCGCTGTTTCGGGTTTCCTTGCTTTGCCGACGCCCTTCACGCTGTATTTTGCATCCCGCCTTTTGTGGGCTTCCAGCTGCGCGAGGGCGCCGCTGTAGTAGATGCGGCCGGCAAAGAGGGCTACCAGCAGCACAGCCGCCAGCGATACGCCGGCGAAAAGCCCGAGATACCCTAGGCCGGTCAAGCCTGCACCGGTCAGGCCGAGGGCAGCCCACGCCGTTGGCGGAAATCCTGCAGCGATGCTCGTAAAAAGCTGCACCTGGTTCTGCATAAAGTTGCCGAATATGTCCCCGGGGTTTCGCTGCATGTTTGAAGTGAGAAGGAAATTTCCTACCATCAGTCCGGTAAATAAAACAAAGCCGCCGATGACGGCTATCAGGTCTTTATGGCGCACCAGCGCCGTCGCACGCATCAAAAGCGCAGCGATCAGGGCGGATATCGCCATGGGCAACGCAGGCCCGAAGACGACTATAAGGACTCCTTTGAGGTAAAATGTCCAGTCCGCGCCTGTCCTAATGCCAAAAATAAGAAGTATCGGCGCTATGAAGATGGCAAATGTGGATATCTCGCTGATGAGCACCATAGCGTATTTGGATGCAAATACCCGTCCCTGTGGGATGGGCAGCGACGCCAGAAGCTCCATGTCCCTTGTATTATACAGCCCCATCATATAAAACACGCCGAAAAAGAGTATCACGACCTGCCCGGCAAGGAGCGCGACGGTGAGCAGTATGCCTTGCGCTCCAACGAGCATCGCTCCTTGAAAGATACTATCCGCGATAAAAATATAGAAGCCCAGCGCGTAGGCGATGCCGATGAAGGCGGCCACGCCCAGCCATATCTTTTTCGCCGCCTTTTTGGGGTCAGTCCGCCTGAGGTTGCGTATTTCAAGCAGGCCGTATTTTAACCTGAAGTTCAATTTGAACAGCGTCCAGAACTGGTTCAAGCGCTATCCCCGCCTTCCGCGTCCTCGGTCAGTTTGAGGAACATGCTCTCGAGGGATTCGTCCTTGTCCTTGTCGCCGCTTTTCAGTTCCTCCATCGTCCCGACGGCGATGAGTTTGCCCCGGTCTATGATGCCGATGCGGTCGCAGAGCTTTTCTGCGACTTCGAGGATATGTGTAGAGAAAAATACGGTATTTCCGGCTCTGGTGTGCGCCCGCATCTCCTCTTTGAGAAGGTGAGAGCTTCTGGGGTCAAGCCCTGACATGGGCTCGTCCAGCACCCAGAGCGGTGGGTTGTGCAGCAGCGCGGAAGTGACTATGAGCTTTTGTTTCATCCCGTGGGAATAGCTTTTTATCATGTCCCGCGCGGCGTTTTGCAGCTCGAAAATGCCCAGGTATTTTTCGATGCGCTCCTTCCTCTCTCCGGAACCAACGCCGTACATGTCGGCAATGAAATTGAGGTATTCCAGCCCCGTGAGCCGCTCATAGATATACTGCGCATCAGGCACGAAACCGATGATGCGCTTGGCTTCCACGGGCTTCTCGCGGATATCTATCCC
>JAUYED010000114.1 GCA_030691525.1 Bacillota bacterium
ATAACTTCGACATCATCACAACTCGATAACGGGAGGGATAGGGGTGGTTGGCTTCACATACCCGTACTATATCAGATGGGGTCTGGGGCTTTATGGCGACCGGAGTTCCTTTATGGACTAAGGGAGCGGTACCGCCCCAGCGGGGTTTTGGGTACTTTTGTACCGGTACAAAAGTACCGCCAGCCGCAGGCGTATAACCATATAGATATGACCCTAATCTCCTCTGACGCTCTATAACCGCTTTATAACCGCTTTATAACCGCTTTATAGAGAGACAGCCCCCTTCCCAAAACAAAATAAGGGGCTTTATCAGCCCCTTATTTTGTTTCATATTATGCAGTTATTTATATGACGCAAAAATCCATCACTTTAAATTTTGAAACTTCCTTTTTGCAACGCTGTTTCACAAACTCCATGTGGTTCCCATGTTTAATGAAATCGTCATATGCCTGCTGGTTTTCAAAGCGCATCGAAAACGCGTAATCATAGCCGCCGTCTTCGCTGACCATCCATAATGACTCAAATTGATATGCTCCAGGAATGGCGGATAGTACCTCCTTCCCATCCCTTAGAAATTTCTCTGCCTCTTCAGACCCTTTTTCATGCTTCAGGCAAAAAACCACCGTATGCCTTATCTCATCATTTTTCAATCCGATCACTCCCCGCAAATTATTTTATCATGTTTTAATTTTCTATACAATTCTTGTTAATTATTGTTTTTAACCCATTTTCATCCTTCAATCTAACTTTTAGAAACGTTTAATCCATTTCCAGCAATTATACATATAAATTTGCAGTTTTATGTGTTATATTTGTGCAACGTTCCGGGAAGTTCCCCGGAAGTGCAAGCCCGCCGCTTGGAAAGGAGTGGTTTCTATGATGAAGGGTTTGTATAAGATAATAACAGCCGCCGCGCTTGCTGCGATGCTCATTCTGCCTTTGGGCGGATTCGCAGGGGCGTCGGGCAGCGTATATACAGTGCAGGCGGGGGATTCCCTGTGGAAGGTCTCTGCGGCCAATGGGCTCACAGTGACCCAGCTAAAGTCCTATAACGGGCTTGCGTCAGATACCATTTACCCCGGGCAGCAGCTCCGGCTCACACCTTCAACGAAGTACACAGTGCAAAGCGGGGATACGCTCTGGAAGATCGCCCAGAAGTATGGCACCACTGTTGCAGCGATCAAGGAGCTGAACGGCCTTACTTCGGATACCATCATGCCGGGCAGGGTACTCTATATTCCCTCCGGAGCAGCGGGAACAGTACGCCCGCAGCCCGTGCGGGGCTGGCCTTCGATCACCTATATAGTGCAAACCGGGGATACGGCATCCGGTATTGCAGCCAAGTTTGGGACCACCGCTGCCAAGATCATGGGGTATAATTACATGCGGGCGCAGGACTGGTTCAATGTAGGCCAGAAGATCGCCGTCAACGGCTATGCGCCCAGGGACTACGCCGTGCTGCCTGGAGATGCTTCCGCGCCTGCGAGAGTGGGCACGCTCGTGGACTGGTTCAGGGACGGGCAGTACCTGCTCCACAGGAATGATGTGTTCCTGCTCACAGACTGCGCCACCGGGCTGCAGTTCAAGGTGCAGATGATAGGCGGCGTCAACCATTCGGATGTCGAGCCGCTCACCGCTGCGGATACCGCAGTGATGAAAAAGCTCTTCCCCGTCTGGAAATGGGACCCGCGTCCCGTCGTGGTGTTTTCCAATGGGATGAATATCGCGGCGTCTCTTTCCGGGATGCCTCATGCGCCCGACACCATCGCCGGCAACAATGCCGCAGGGCTTTTCGATATGTACCTGTACAACAGCACAGGCCATAGGGCGGACGTTTCGCAGGTATATGTGCAGCAGCACCAGGCCTGCGTGCTCAAAGCAGCAGGACGCTAACACTAATTGAAACACCCTTCCGGGCAGCCGGGAGGGTGTTTTCTTTTATCGCATATTGCCCTTCCCTCCCCACTATCTATGTAGCAAAACAGCTTTTGCGGGGGGGTTGGGATGGAGCCAGGCAAAGTATCAGCCCTGAAGATTGCAGGGACATATATCGGCGTTGTCGTAGGGGCGGGGTTTGCTTCGGGGCAGGAGATACTTCAGTTCTTCGCCGCCTACGGCCCCGTCGGCATCGCCGGCGTCGTGCTCGCAGCCGCGCTTTTCGGCTTTTTCGGCTGGATCATCATGGACACGGGGCTTTCATTAAATGCCCAATCTTATTTGAGCATCATCAGATTTTCAGGCGGGAAATATCTCGGCGCTGTGATTGACGCTGTCATCACCTTTTTCCTTTTCGGCTCTCTCACCGCGATGTTTGCAGGCGCAGGCGCTTTCTTTTCTCAATTCTTTGGGCTCCCCGCCTTCCTTGGCGCTCTTATTATGGCTATTATAACAGCGGCCACCGTGCTGACGGGCTTCGGCGGCGTCCTCAATGCTATCAGCTTTGTCGCCCCGTTTCTGATCCTCTCCGCCATAGGCGTCAGCATATTATCGTTTTTTCTGCCCTCCCCAACCGGCACAGTCATATCCATGCCTCCCAAGCCGTCCTTTGTGAACCACTGGCTCATATCTTCCATCCTGTATGTCTCTTATAACACTGTTGTTTCCGTGGCCGTCCTCGGCCCTCTGGGCTCCAGGGCGCGGAGCCGCAGGGCTGTTCTCTGGGGCGCGCTCATAGGCGGGCTCGGCCTTGGAGTCGGCGCTATGTCCATTTTTTTTGCGCTCAGGATGAATATGGGCCCTGTCGCCGGAGTCGAGCTTCCCATGATGCTCATCGCTGCACGCATATCCCCTGCGGTGAATATCCTCTATTCAGCCGTCCTCCTCGCCGAAGTCTATACCACAGCAGTTGCCGGTCTCTATGGCTTCGCATCGCGTCTTTCCGTCCAAAAGGGTAAAAGGTTCACAGCTTCCACCATTGGCGCAGCTATCCTTGCCTTTCTGATGAGCTTATTCGGCTTTTCCAACCTCGTCAGATACCTCTACCCCGCCGTCGGCATAGCAGGGACGGTTCTGCTGGCATGCCTTGTTTACAGGCGTTTCGTCGCAAAGCAAAGATAATATTACCACCCGCCGGAGGCGTAACCCTATAGAAACGACCTTGATTCCCCTTGACGCTTAATAACCGCTTTATAACCTCTCCCATGCCATTACCCTATTCTTGAAAGAACACAATACCCGACGGGTTTTTTGCGATTTATTGGCAAGCACCGGAGGTGCGCCAGCCAATACCGGAGCAAAAGACCCAAATCATCAGTCCCCTCCCGTAACTCATAACCCTGATATTATAAATCCTCCGCAACGGGAGGATAGGGGTGGGTGGCTTCACATACCCGTACTATATCCGATGGGGTCTGGGGCTTTAGCGGCAAGCCCCGAAGGGGCGCAGCCGGTACCGCCCCAGCGGGCTTTTGGGTACTTTTGTACCGGTACAAAAGTACCGCCGCCGGCAGGCAATGCCCTATAGCAACGACCTAAATCTCCTCTGACACTCTATAACCGCTTTCTTTGCCGCTCCATAATCGCTCCATAACCGCTCCTATGCCCTTCTCCCTGTCATTGCGAGGAGCCGCAGACGACGTGGCAATCCGTCCTAATTCGGGGTGTGGGCTTGGGAAGAGGGGCAAAAGCTCCTTTCCCAAATACCCACAGCCCCCCTTCCCAATATTTAGTAGTATTTCTTCCTGCTCATATACTCCTGCACCTTGTCCAACGTTTCCCCGAACCGTTGGAAATGCACTATCTCCCTTTCCCGAAGGAAACTCAGGGTATCGTTTACGCCGCGGTCTTCAGATAGCTGTATCAAATGCTCGTATGTAGCGCGTGCCTTCTCCTCTGCAGCCATGTCCTCATGCAGGTCTGCAACAGGGTCAGACTTTACGGCGATGTATCCGGCCGTCCAGGGCACTCCCGCTGCATTGTGAGGGAAAGGGTTCCTCCCGCAGTTGGCGAAATGTCCCTCGAATGCCGTCCCTCTGATTTTTTCCATCGGCGCATTTTTCACCAGTTTCCACGCGATCGTCCCGATTATCTCCCAGTGCGCCAGCTCCTCAGTTCCGATATCCGTCAATACGGCTTTGGCCTCGTTCAGAGGCATATAATACCGCTGGGTCAGGTAGCGTATCCCTGCAGAAAGCTCCCCGTCAGGCCCGCCGAACTGCTCCAGCATCATCTGGGCGAGCTGCGGGTTTATAGTGTCCACTTTCACGGGGTATTGAAGTGTTTTCTGGTATATCCACATATCTTTATTCCCTCCTTTACCTCATTTCCCACGGCCATGGCGCATTGATCCATTGCCAGGGGTATTGACTGGGAGAATAGCCGTAGTTGGCCAGCGGCCCGTACTTGCTTTCAAAGTTCCTTTTTTCCATCTCAAATTGCTTCATGAGTGCGTCAAAGTCCATCATGGCTTTTTTATCTGCAGGGTGTGTATCCAGGTAAAGGTTCAGGTCTAATATAGAAAATTGGATGGCCTGCAACCTTTCAACGTCGTTGTCTCCCTGTCCGTTCATTCAGCCCACACCTTTCCACTTTCATATGGTTTATACAGCTCAGGAAATACAGTCCCTTTTTTGAACGCCTCCATAGGCGGGTATATCTGCGTGTATTCCTGATACGGTACATATGCAGTCGCCAGTTCGGGTTTCATATTATCATTCACACCCGTCACTCCTTTCATAGATTAGCTGCACTAATAAAATATGCTTTATGTATTATATTGTGTGATATTTTTCTATTACAGTTTTGGTTGATATCTGCAGATGTCCGATTGATAGCTATATGAAATGGTAGCTAATTATAACTCCACATGCCGCTTGGGCGTGCAGTTCAAAAAACAAACCGCACCCGAAGGCGCGGTTATGATTTGTCCCGTTCCCTTTTCCTTGGACGCTTTGATTGATTTTTTGCTATTTTGCAGACATGGGCGGCGCAGGTGCAGTTGGAGGCCCATAGTATATGGTAACAAATTTGATGG
>JAUYED010000117.1 GCA_030691525.1 Bacillota bacterium
CAGCTTTAAGTGAAAATATACGGTATTAAGCATTGACAAGCTTTATGTGTAAATTGTAAAATAAACCGAAATCAAAATATTTTTTCCGCTAGGGGTGCTGATTTTCCGGCTGAGATGGAGGGTTTTCCCCCTCCGACCCTACGAACCTGTGTAGGTAATCCTAACGAAGGGAAGCGGGCAGGCATAAATCTTTATGCATCGGCTTTTTGCTTCCCGTGGCACACTTTCAAATAAGTGCCGCGGGTTTTTGCATTTCAGGAAAGGCGCATGTATAGCGGAACGAAAGGAAGTGTCTTTCAATGTCATCATCAAAGTCCCAAAAATTTTCCATCCCCCTGCGAGCACTAGTAACCTGTGCTATGCTTGTCGCACTGGGCTTTGCCCTCTCTTGGATCAAGTTCTTTCATATGCCTCAAGGCGGCTCCATCACACTCTTTTCCATGATCCCTGTCATGCTGGCGGGCTATATGTTCGGCATCGTGCCCGGGCTGCTCAGCGGCCTGGCCTACGGGCTTCTCCAGATGCTTCAGGACTTCTATGTCGTTCATCCCGTGCAGCTGATACTGGACTATATCCTTGCCTTTACCGTACTGGGGCTGACGGCATTATTCAGCATCCGGGCAAGGAAGCACGGCTTTGCAGTCCTTGCTTCACCTCAAACGGAAGGCAAATCCTCAGCTACCGGTTTTACTGCCATGATGGCCTCTTGGTTGTCTAGACTATATAGCCCTTTTCTTATCGTAGGTGGGCTTCTGGGAGGGCTTGTTGGCGGGCTTCTGGGCGGGCTTCTGGCCGGGTTTCCGGGTGAGCTTTTTGGCGGGCTTCTAGGGCTTCCGGTCGGGCTTCCGGTCGGGATTCTGGGCTGGCTTCTGATCGGGCTTTTAGGCGGGCTTCTATTTGATTTAATCGTACTTTTGTTTATTTTGATTATTTTTATTATTTTATACCCGAACCCGAAGTTTAGACACTACCTTTCTCTTCAAAAAGAGAGTAAAGCAGCGGACTGGTACAGCCGCTACCTCTCCCTTCCCCTTGCAGTGTTGGCAGTGGGCTTCCTTCGCTTTTTGATGCACGCATTATCCGGAGTAGTATTTTTCGCGAGCTACGCTCCGGCAGGAATGGACCCCTGGGTGTACTCCATTATTTACAATGGTACATACATGGTACCAGAGATTGTTATCTGCATGGTCATCGTGCTGATCCCGCAGGTTAGTTCCGCCATCCGCATGCTTGCTGCAAGGGTGGGAGTACGCAGCCAATCGCGGGCGGCATAGAAAGAAACCATATGATATAGAGCCGCCTTCTGCCGTGAACCGCATGCTATGATGAAATGCATGTTTGATACGGAGCCGCATATACATCTAACAAATCGTATATGGCGAAACGGAGGCGGCTCTGTGTGAGCATATTCAAAAACGGCAAATCAAAGTGGGCGGCGATCGGCATCATCGCCGCTGCTGTTATCGCGCTGGGGCTGGGCGGGTACGCATTTTATTCTGCGGCGACACAATCCTCGGCATCCTACCACGCCGGCGCGGCTTCCGCAAAGCTCCGCGTCGAAGTGGTGGACGGCATGACCGAAGTGCCGCTTGAAGGCGCCGTGGTCGTCGTCCCTGAAACAAATTCCAGCTACGCTACCGATAAGGACGGCAAGACAGCAGTCATCGAAGTACCCTATATGCCCAATCATCATTTCGACGCTTTCATGCCGCAGCCATGGGGCGAAGTGACGCTCGTCATTTATAAGGAGGATTACGTTACCTATTGCCTGTTCCACTGTCAGGTGATGCCCGGGCAGACGCGCATGGGGCCCAAGATACTGCTTTTTGAAACCAAGCAGCTCAGCAACACCCAGCCCTTCTCCATCATCGAAGGACCCAACAGGGTCTGGCTCGACGAACTGGTGAAAAAATATCAGCCAAAATAAGGTTGTGAGGGGGGGCTTCTTGGGTATTTGGGAAAGGGGGTTCACCCCTCTTCCCAAGCCCACACCCCGAGTATTTGTGAAGGAGGCCGCCCCCCTTCCCAGACCTCCCCCCAGCATCTTGCCTTGCTCATCCGCAAGTCAAGATAAAGGAGTGCTATCTGACGTACACGCCGCCAGATAGCACAAATTAAATAAAAAATGTTTTATCAAATACCAAATCGCGTATATATTGCCAAATGTCTTCTTGTTTATGATCCCGTAATTTATTTGCTTATATAAATAGAATCAGCCGTAGACGCCGGCATTGAGCTGGCACATGAGCAGGTAAGCTGCGCTGTTCAGCCGGTTCATAGCGGCAATGATATCTTCCCTTTGCGGCCCGCCTTCGCGAACATAGGCCTCCACCGCTGCACATTCCGCTTCGCGCAGTTTGGTTCTCAGGATATTCAGCCAGGCCATGGTCTCACCCATCCGCCAATCGGGCATGAAATGAGGCACGCCGAGCTGCTTGTCGGGGTGGTGGGAGGCCTCGCGTATGGCCTCTTCGTCCATCCCCATTACAAGGATGGGGGGTACGGAGTCTCCGTTGACGTGGGCGCGCATGACGCTGCGGATGCACCGGAGTATATCGCTCAGGTGCCCTACCAGCGCATCATGCTTTTCCTTCCTCGCGCATACCTGGCACATCACGCATACGGCGTACGCGCTGTCCAGCTCTCCGCGGAAAATGATGAGCGGATCGTCCTTTCTGGCCAGCTCGCTTCCTATAAGATTGGTCATATGCTCCGGCTTTTTATTCTTTTCTTTATCCATTTTCATGCCCCCCGGAGAACTGCGCTGATGTAATATTTCCAAGAGTGTGCGTCAGATCGCACCTTATAAATTGTACATTGTAAATCGCAAGTTGTACATTGCAGATGTTTATTTTGCTTTCTTGAATGCCAGCTTGTCTCCGTCCATGTACGCTTCCACCTTGTCTCCTATGGCTACCTTGCCCGAAAGGATCTCTTCCGAGAGGTTATCTTCGATCATCTGTTGTATGGCGCGGCGCAGCGGCCGTGCTCCGTAGATGGGGTCGAAGCCCTTCTTTGCAAGGAAGTCCCTCGCTTCGGGCGTTACTTTCAGGTGGATGTCTCTCTCCTCAAGGCGCTTGGCCACGTTTTCGAGCATCAGGTCTATGATCTTCCGCGTATGCGCTTCGCTGAGCGAATGGAATACTATGATGTCGTCCACGCGGTTGAGGAATTCCGGCCTGAAGGTGCGTTTCAGCTCTTCCAGCAGGTTTTCCTTCATTTTTTCGAAGGGTATCTCTTTCCCTTCGCCTACATTGGTAAAGCCGATGCCGTGGCTGCGTATGGTTTGCGCACCTACGTTGCTGGTCATGATGACGATGGTATTTTTAAAGTCCACCATGCGCCCTTTACCATCTGTCAGGCGGCCGTCCTCCATGATCTGAAGCAGTATATTGAATACGTCCGGGTGCGCTTTCTCTATCTCGTCAAATAGGATGACTGCATATGGCTTCCTGCGGATCTTTTCGGTGAGCTGCCCGCCTTCTTCATATCCGACGTACCCCGGCGGAGAGCCGATGATGCGTGATACGCTGTGCTTTTCCATATATTCGGACATATCAATGCGCACCATGGCATCCTCATCCCCGAACATGGCCTCAGCGAGCGCCCTGCTCAGCTCCGTTTTTCCCACGCCTGTAGGGCCAAGGAAAATGAAAGAGCCGATAGGCCGTTTGGGGTCCTTCAGGCCTGCTCTTGCGCGGCGTATGGCGCGCGCCACTGCTGTCACGGCCTCATCCTGCCCTATCACGCGCTTGTGCAGAGTTTCCTCAAGCCGCAGGAGGCGGGCGGATTCATCTTCCGTCAATTTTTTGACCGGGATGGACGTCCAGCTCGAAACGATCTGCGCGATATCTTCTTCGGTTACCACCTGCTCTGTCGCCTGCTGCTTCTTTTCCCATTCTTCTTTGACGGCAGCCATTTCCTTTTTCAGCTTATGCTCGGCGTCGCGGATCTGGGCTGCTTTCTCATAATTCTGGTGCGCGATCGCCTCTTCCTTTTCCTTGTCCAGCGCTTCCATTTTTGACTCAAGGTCTTTGATATCGGGCGGTGTGACGAAGGAGCGCAGCCGCACCCTGGAAGCCGCCTCGTCCATCAGGTCTATGGCCTTATCGGGCAGGAACCT
>JAUYED010000064.1 GCA_030691525.1 Bacillota bacterium
TGTTCGAATCGCGTCTCCCCTGCCAACAAACTTGTGAGGGGGGCTTCTTGCCAAGCAAAAGCTTGTCAGCCGCCCCCCTTCCCAGACCTCCCCCCAGCATTTTGCCTTGCTCATCCGCAAGGCAAAATAAAGGAGTGCAAATTGACGTACACGCCGCCAATTCGCACGTAATTAAATGAGAAACTTTACTCAATAGCACAATGCGTATATCGCTAAATGTCATCGTTTTTGTACCCCGTATTTTTTTATATATAGGATCAGGAAAAATTTTTATACGCTCAATTCATCCTCTAATCCTATAAGGGATTTTTCTTTTTCAAGCAGCGGGAACACATGGCCTTCCAAGTACTCTTCCACCTGTTTCTCTGCTCTTCCGGTAAAGTTTTCGGGCGAAAGCGACTTTTCTATATCTTCCCTGCTCATTTTGAATGCAGGATCTGCGGCGATAAGCTCAATGAGGTTGTTGGAAAGCCCCTGGGACTTCACCCTTTCGGCGGCTTCAATGGAATACTTGCGTATCTTCTCGTGAAGCTGCTGCCTGTCCCCTCCGCGATTCACTGCTTCCATGAGTATATTCTCTGTAGCCATGAAGGGCAGCTCGTTCTGGATATGCGCCAGGATCGTTTTCGGGTAGACGACCAGCCGGCCCGCCACGTTGGAGTAGATGAGAAGGACGGCGTCCGCTGCGAGAAACGCCTGCGGGATCACGATCCTCCTGTTGGCCGAATCGTCCAGCGTGCGCTCCAGCCACTGCGTGCCGGCGGTCATGGCCGTATTGATATTCAAGCTGAATATATACCGGGACAGCGCGCATATCCTCTCGCACCGCATGGGGTTGCGCTTGTAGGCCATGGCGGAGGAGCCGACCTGCTCCTTTTCGAACGGCTCTTCTATCTCTTTCATGCTCTGCAGGAAACGTATGTCGCCGGCGAATTTATACGCGCTCTGGGCGATGCCTGAAAGCGCATTCAATATAATGCTGTCGAGCTTCCGGGGATAGGTCTGCCCCGATACCGGGAACACCTTTTCAAAACCGATCTTTTTCCCGACCAGCTCTTCCAGCCGCTTGACTTTTTCGTGGTCGCCTTCGAAGAGCGCCAGGAAGCTGGCCTGCGTCCCTGTCGTCCCCTTTACGCCGAGAAGCCGCAGCGAATCCACCGCATGGGATATCTCCCCGTAGTCCATCATCAGGTCCTGCAGCCAGAGCCCGGCCCTTTTGCCGACGGTGGTGAGCTGGGCGGGCTGTAAATGAGTGAAGCCGAGAGTGGGCAGAGATTTATACTTCAGCGAAAAATCTGAAACCGCCTTGATGCAGTTGACAAGCTTCTTTTTTATCTCAGCAAGCGCATCACGGAATATAATGATATCTGCGTTGTCGCCCACGAAGCAGCTCGTGGCGCCAAGGTGGATGATGGGCATGGCAGAAGGGCACTGGTGGCCGAAGGCGTAGATGTGCGCCATGACATCATGCCTGAATTCCTTTTCTTTTTCCCTTGCGACTTCGTAGTTTATATCATCAGCGTAGCGCTTCATTTCTTTGATCTGCTCCCTGCTTATGGGAAGCCCGAGCTCCATCTCGGCCTCTGCAAGGGCGATCCAGAGCCGCCTCCAGGTGCGGAATTTCACATCATCCGAGAAGATAGCGCTCATCCGCCTGCTCGCGTACCTTTCCACCAAGGGGTTTTCATATGTATCGTGCATATCGCATCCCGATCCTTTTACTATTTTCATCCTATAAAAATTTTATTATATAATTGATTAAATTGCCATATGTAATTTTCATGATTCTTTCTTCGGGATATCCCATTTTTGCAAGCCCTTTCGCGATCTTATAGACGTCCGCAGGCCCCGAGATGCCTTCGGGCATGGTCTTTATCCCGTCGAAATCAGAGCCGAGGCCTACGCAGTCCTGCCCGCCCATCGAAACGATATGATCAATATGCCTGCATATGTCTGCTGCTGAAACATCTTTTTCGCCGAGGAAGCCGGGGAAATAATTCACACCGATGAAGCCCTTTGATGAGATGACGGCCTTTATCTGGGCATCATCCAGGTTGCGCGGGTGCTCAAAGACCCCGCAGGCGTTTGAATGGCTGGCGATCACGGGGCGGCGATAGACCTCCAGCGCATCCCAGAAGCTTTTGCGCGAAAGGTGGGATACGTCCAATGCGATATTCAGCCGATCCATCTCCATAAGGATCTCTTTTCCCTCCGGAGTGAGGCCTGTGTCCTTTTTGACTGCCGCGCCGCAGGCCAGGGCGTTTTTCTGGTTCCATGTCAGGGAGATCACCCTTACACCCAGGCGATAAAAAATATCAAGTATATCCTTGGAGCCCAGAAGGCAGCTGCCGCCTTCGAGCACCAGAACGGCTGCCGTCCTGCCGTCCCAGGCGGCGCAAGGGGGCTTTTTCCTGTCCATCAGGTAAATCCTTCCCTGCGACTGCTCCAGCATCCTGTAAAAGCAATTAACGCTTTCGAGCGCCTTTTCCAGAGGGTGGTCGCCGGATTTTTCGTCCAGCCATACGGCGAAAAACTGAAGCCCCACCCTTCCCTCTTCAAGGGAACGGAGCGTGATATGCTTATCGGGGCCGGGCTCGTCGGTTATGCTTTGGAGCCCTTGTGCCATATTGAATAGAAAGTCGCAGTGCGCATCGGCTACCATCGGCCGGGCATGCATGATACCAACACCCGCCTATGCAAAAAGGATATGCTTAAAAAGCATATCCTTTATTTTATTTCGCATACTCAACTGCTCTGGTTTCCCGAATCACGTTTACTTTTATCTGGCCGGGGTAATCCATTTCAGTTTCTATTTTTTTGACTATCTCCTTTGCGACGAGAAGTATGCCCTCGTCGTTTATGTTTTCCGGTTTCACGATGATCCTGATTTCTCTTCCTGCCTGTATGGCAAATGACTTTTCCACGCCTTCAAACGAATTTGCGATCTCTTCAAGTTTTTCGAGCCGCTTGATGTAATTTACCAGGGTCTCTCTCCTGGCGCCCGGCCGGGCTGCGGAAACAGCGTCCCCCGCCTGCACTAAGACAGCTTCGAGCGTGGTAGTATCCACATCTCCGTGATGTGCCGCTATAGCGTTTATCACGTCGCTGCTTTCGCCATATTTCTTGGCGAGGTTGGCGCCGATCTCCACATGGGGGCCTTCGACCTCATGGTCTACGGCTTTGCCGATGTCGTGCAGAAGGCCTGAGCGCTTGGCCAGCATGATGTCCCCGCCGAGTTCCCCCGCCATCATGGCGGCGAGATGAGCGACTTCGAGAGAATGTTTCAGCACGTTTTGCCCGTAGCTGGTGCGGTATTTCAGGCGGCCGAGAAGCTTAGTCAGTTCAGGATGGATATTGTGCAGCCCTATCTCGAATACGGCCTGCTCGCCCGCTTCTTTTATCTGTTCGTCTACATCCTTCCGCGCCTTTTCAACCATTTCCTCGATCTTGGCCGGGTGGATGCGACCATCCAGGATGAGACGTTCCAGCGCGATCCTCGCAACTTCCCTGCGGACAGGGTCAAACCCCGAAAGTATGACTGCCTCGGGCGTATCATCTATAATCAGGTCTATGCCCGTCGCCGTTTCGAGCGCACGGATGTTCCTGCCTTCACGCCCTATTATCCTGCCCTTCATTTCATCGCTCGGGAGAGGCACCACAGAAACCGTCGTTTCTGCGACATGGTCTGCGGCGCACTTCTGTATAGCGAGACCGACGATATTCCGGGCTTTCTTTTCTGCCTCCTCTTTAGCTTTTGCTTCAATATCACGGACAAGGCCCGCCATTTCATGCCTCGTATCCTTTTCGACATTCTGAATCAGCAGCACTTTGGCTTCATCTCTGGACATAGCCGAAATCTTCTCCAGCTCTTCCAGCTGCTTTTTGTGAAGGTTTTCGACCTGCTCCTGCGCTTTTGCGATCTCCTTCTGCCTTTTTGAAGCATTTTCTTCGCGCTGCTCTAAAGACTCCAGTTTTTTATCCAGGAATTCCTCTCTCTGCAGCACTCTTTTCTCGGCTCTTTGAAACTCGTTCCGCCTTTCGCGGCTTTCTTTTTCAAATTCGTTCCTAAGACGATGGACTTCCTCTTTTGCCTCAAGGACTGTTTCCTTCCTTAATGCTTCGGCGCGCTTCTGGGCTTCCTCTACCATGCGCTTAACGACCTGTTCCGCCTTGGCTATCTTGGCCTCCGCAACGCGTTTGCGGTAGAAGTAGCCGGCAACAAGGCCTACGCCTGCAGCGCCGACGCCGATCAAAATAGGCAAAAGTACATCCACTCTTCTTTTGCACCTCCTTGTTCGTTATTAAACCTTTAGAAAGCTCCCCTTCCAAGGTTTATTTTTCAAACTACATATTTATCAACAAGTGTATGATTTAAACCGGAAACCACACTTCTTTGAAAAATTGTATTCTATTTATCAGTGGAAGTCAAGAAAAAGGGCTACTCTATTGCGACGTCATCTTCTTCGACTCCGGGTTTGGACAGTATCTGCGCATTGAAGTCCTCGCGCAGCTTTTTCTCCAAGGATTCGCTCACTTTTGGGTTGTTTTTCAGGTACTGGCGCGCGCTTTCTCTTCCCTGCCCTATCCTTTCATCATTCAGCGTGTACCAGGCGCCGGTCTTATTCACGAGGTTGTTGGTAACTGCGAGATCCAGTATAGAGCCCTCTTTGGAGATGCCTTCGCCGAAGATGATATCGAATTCTGCGGAACGGAACGGTGGGGCGACCTTATTTTTGACCACTTTGACCCGCGTCCTGCTGCCGATGACATTGCTGCCCAGTTTGAGCGACTCTATCTTCCTGATGTCAAGGCGTATGGTGGCATAGAACTTCAGGGCTCTGCCGCCCGGAGTTATTTCGGGGTTCCCGAATATCACGCCCACTTTTTCGCGCAGCTGGTTGATGAAGACGACGATAGTGTTGGATTTGCTTATCGCGCCGGAGAGCTTTCTGAGCGCCTGTGACATGAGGCGCGCCTGGAGGCCAACGTGCATGTCCCCCATCTCGCCGTCTATCTCTGCTTTGGGCACGAGAGCGGCTACCGAGTCTATGACTATCACGTCTATCGCCCCACTCCTCACGAGCGCCTCAGCGATCTCCAGCGCCTGCTCCCCGGTATCCGGCTGTGAGACGTAGAGGTTGGCGGTGTCCACGCCGAGTTTTGCCGCATAACTGGGGTCGAGCGCGTGCTCGGCGTCTATGAACGCCGCAGCGCCGCCGAGCTTTTGGGCTTCGGCGATCACGTGGAGCGCGATGGTGGTCTTGCCGCTGGATTCGGGCCCGAAGATCTCTGTGATCCGGCCGCGGGGTATGCCCCCTACGCCCAGCGCGATGTCCAGTTCAATGCAGCCCGTGGGCACCGAGGATATCCTCACGCCTGCAGAGGCGTCTCCCAGCTTCATGACAGCGCCTTTGCCGAACTGCTTCTCTATCTGGTTGAGCGCAATTTCCAGTGCTTTCTGTTTTTCTAACATTTTCATCCCCCAATTCAAATAAAATCATGACCTGTGACAATCCAAAAAACATTATTCCAAAAAAATTATTAAAGCTGGCGTATACCGAGAAGCTCTCTGCGGAGCATATCCAGCACGTACATCGAAGCGCGCATCCTTATCTTCTCCCTGTCTCCCGAAAATTGCAACTGTTTGACGAAAATGCCGTACCCAGTGGCGAGCCCGCAATATACGAGCCCGACGGGCTTTTCTGCTGTCCCGCCCGATGGGCCCGCTATGCCAGTAGTCGCCAGGGAAATGTCCGCGGTGCAAATTTTCAGGGCGCCTTTGGCCATGGCTTCGGCGGTTTCTGCGCTGACTGCTCCGTATTCCCGTATGACGGCTTCGGGTACGCCGAGAAGCCCGGTCTTTACGCTGTCGTCGTATGCCACGATGCCGCAGACGAGGGATGCGGATATCCCCGGGACGTCAACCAGCCGGCTCGTCACCATCCCGCCGGTGCACGATTCCGCTACCGCCAGCTTCATTCTTTTCTCTATGAGAAGCCGGGCTGCTACCTTTTCCATCGTATCATCATCTGCGCCGTAAACATGATCGCCCAGACGGCTCCTGATCTCTTCCTCGACGGGGCGGATCAGCGGCCGGGGGTCTTCGCCTTTTCTGCATGAAGCGGTGATGCGGAGCGCCACCTCGGTGAGCGCGGCATAGGGAGCGATGGTGGGGTTGGTCTGTGCCTGCACGATGTCTATGATACGCTCTTCGATGAGGGATTCACCGAGACCGAAAATATGGAGGACCCTCGAAGCGATGACTCTTCCCGAGCGGGCATCAAGGTAGGGCATGACGTCTGCCTCGAACATGGGGATAAGCTCCCTCGGCGGGCCGGGCAGGATGACGATGCTTTTGCCGTCCTTTTCTATGATGCATCCCGGCGCCGTGCCCTGATCATTTTTTATCACGACGGCTCCGGCCGGCATGACGGCCTGCTTGAAATTGCTGACGGGCGGCACCAAGCCCGTTTTTCCGAAGAACTCCTTTATACGCCGCCTGCTTTCTTCATGGAGCACCATCTTGATGCCGAGGGCATCGGCGATCGTCTCTTTGGTCAGGTCGTCCTCCGTGGGGCCGAGCCCGCCTGTCGTGATGACAACGTCCGAGCGGGAAAATGCGTGAAGGAACGTCTGTTTCAGGCGGCCGGGGTTATCTCCGACGGTCGTCTGGTAGTACAGATTTATGCCCAGTTCGGACAGTTTTTGCGCGAGGTACTGAGCATCGGTATTCAGCGTCTGCCCCATCAGCAATTCGGTGCCGACAGAGATGATTTCCGCATTCATTGGCTTTTTCTCCGCCATTTTAATCTTTCTTCAGCACGTGCCGGTTGATGAGCATATACTCTATCAGCGATATTATAGACAAAACGACCGACAAATATAAGATAATGCTCCCAAGGGTCAGCTTGTAGCCGCCTATGTCGTAAACAAACAAAAATGGAAATGGACGATCCTCAACCAATAAGACGATGACCGCGACTATCTGCGTGATCGTTTTGGCCTTGCCCAGCGCTTTTGCCGCGATGACGTTGCCTTTCGTGACGGCCACGAGGCGGTAGGCGCTGATGATGAATTCCCTGCCGATGAGGATGATGGCTATCCACGCCGGCACTTTCCCCAGCTCCACTAAAAGGATGATTGCTGCAGCGATAAGGAGCTTGTCCGCTACAGGGTCTAAGAGCTTGCCGGCTTCGCTGATCTCCCTGCGTTTTCTGGCGTAGTGCCCGTCGAGGGCGTCCGTGATCGAGGCGGCCATAAAGATGAGGGCAACGATATGGTTCCAGTAGCCGAAGAGCGGGAACGCATACTGCATATAGAACACGATGATGAAAACCGGTATCATCGCTATCCGTAAAATGGTGATCTTAGTGGCAAGCGTCATTTCGCAAGTTCCCCCGAAATATCATAATCTTTTGCATGCTTTATCAGTACGTTTACAAAACTCCCTGTCTCAACCGGCCTGCCCGCTGTAAAATATACCAAACCGTCAATGCCCGGGCTTTCGCCGTAGGAACGGCCGAAGTACATCCCGGCGGCTTCGTCAAAGCCGTCTGTCAGGACTTCGTACCTCTTCCCCACTCTGCAGGAGTTCCGCTCCTGCGATATCCCGCGCTGAAGCTCCATGATCTCCTGCAGGCGTTCCCTCTTCAGCCCGGCGGGCACGTCATCCTTCAGACGCGCTGCCGGGGTGCCTTCCTGTGGCGAGTAGGCAAAAGCGCCGAGCCGGTCGAAGGGGTGGCTGCGGATAAATCCCTTTAGTTTCTCAAAGGCCTCCTGCGTCTCTCCCGGAAAGCCGGCCATCACAGTGGTGCGTATGATGAACGCCTCGTCCAAACGGCGTATCGTTTCAATGAGCGCCCCGAGGGAGATCTCGTCTCCCCGCCGGTTCATCGCGCGGAGGATGCGCCCGTCTGCATGCTGGATGGGGATATCCGCATACCTGCATACCTTCGGGTTTTCCATCATGGCATTAAGAAGCGCTTCGGAGACTCTCTCCGGATACAGGTACATCACGCGGAGCCAATGAATGCCCTCTATGGCGGAAAGCGCTCCTATCAATTCCGCGAGCATGGGCTTGCCGTATATGTCCCCGCCGTAGCGCGTGGTGTCCTGGGCTACGATGATGAGCTCCTTCACGCCTTTTTCTGCAAGGGTGCGGGCTTCTGACAGGATATCCTCCATCATCCGGCTCCGGTTGCCTCCGCGTATATCCGGGATAGCGCAGTAGCTGCACCTGTTGTCGCAGCCGTCTGCTATGCGAAGGTACGCTGAGTAGCCGGGCGTTGTCAGCATGCGCGGGATGCCCGCAAACGCCGTGCACGGTTTTGAACCCGTGATAAAGGGTTTTTCACCCGAAAGCGCGCGCTCGATGATACGCTTTATCTGAGAAACTTCATTGACGCCGGCAATGCCATCTATCTCCGGGATTTTTTTATAAAGCTCGCGGCCGTACCTCTGCGAGAGGCACCCCGTGACGACAAGTGCTTTGCAAGCCCCTTTTTGTTTGTACTGCGCCATTTCGAGGATGGTTTGTATGGATTCTTCCTTGGCTTCGTCTATGAAGCCGCAGGTATTGATTATGATGACATCCGCCTTTGAGCCATCAGGGGTGATCTCGTAGCCCCCATCGTGCAGTATCCCTAAGATATACTCGGTATCCACGAGGTTCTTGGGGCATCCGAGGGAAACGACCCCTATCTTTATCTTCAAGCTCAGCTGCCTTCCCTTCCAAAAATCCTTTCGTAGTCCGAGCGGTTCATCAGCACATTGCGCGGCTTGCTGCCGTCAAACCCGCTGACAAGGCCCATTTCCTCCATCTCGTCCAAAAGGCGCGCCGCCCTGGCGTAGCCCACGCGCAGCTTCCTTTGGAGCAGCGAAGTGGACGCCTGGCCGTGCTCCAGAGCTACCATGGCAGCCCTGGGAAGCAGGTCATCGCATTTTTCTCCGCCGCTTTCCTCTTCACCGTAGCGGTTGATATGCGTCATTATGTCGGCTTTGTAATTGGGCGCAGCCCTGCTTTTGATGAACTGCACGACGGACTCCACTTCCTTATCAGAAATGAAAGCCCCCTGTATCCTGATGGGCTTTGGAAGGCTGCTTGTCGTATAAAGCATGTCGCCGCGCCCCAGCAGCTTTTCCGCGCCGCCCATATCCAGTATGGTGCGCGAATCGATCTGTGAAGATACGGCAAAGGCGATCCTTGAGGTGATATTGGCCTTGATGAGCCCTGTTATGACGTCCACCGACGGCCTCTGCGTCGCTACGACAAGGTGTATCCCCGCCGCCCTTCCCAATTGCGCGATACGGCAGATAGAATCTTCTACCTCGTGCGGGGAGATGAACATCAGGTCTGAAAGCTCATCAATGATGACGACGATATGAGGCACTTTAGCTATATCCATGGCCGGCGCAAGCTCGTTGAACCTTTTTATATCCTTTGCGCCCTTATCTCCAAACAGCTGATAGCGGCTGGTCATTTCGCTGATCACCCATGCCAGTGCGCTGGCGGCTTTCTTGGGGTCTGTGACTACGGGGTTGAGAAGGTGTGGTATGCCGTTGTAAACGCTGAGCTCCACTACCTTGGGGTCTATCATGAGCATGCGCACTTCCTGCGGCGTGGACTTATACAGCAGGCCGATGATGAAGGAATTGATGCACACGCTCTTGCCCGAGCCCGTGGCGCCCGCGACCAGAAGGTGCGGCATATTTGAAAGATCCGCAATGATATTGTTTCCCGCGATGTCCTTGCCGAGCGGGAACGCGATGGGCGAAGGATGCCTTGCGTATTCGTCCGTACCGATCACTTCGGAAAGGTGCACCAGCGCGATCTCTCTATTGGGCACCTCTATGCCCACGGCGGCTTTGCCGGGGATGGGAGCTTCAATGCGCACTCCCGGCGTGGCCAGGTTCATAGCGATATCGTCTGCAAGGCTGGTGATGCGGCTGACCTTCACGCCCGGGGCGGGCTGCAACTCATACTGCGTTACAGTGGGGCCGGAGCTTATCTGCACCACCTTTGCACTGATACCGAAATTTGCAAGCGTTTCTTCGAGTATATGCGCGTTCCTTCGGAGGTCATCCTTGGACCTGGAAAGCCGGTGCTCAGGGGCTTGTCCCAGAAGCGAAAGCGGCGGCTTGGTATATTGCGCATCCGTCTGGCCGTGGTAGCGGGTGTTCAGTGCCTTCCAGGCATCGCCTGCGCTGACTTCATTTCTCCTTTGAAGATCCGCCCTTGCACGGCCTTGAGGCGACTCGCGTTCTTCAAGGCCGCTATAGACGATCTCATCGTCCTTTTTTACAAAGCGCCTGTCATAGGGCTCTCCGACCGTCCCGACATAAAGCTCGCCCTTCCTGGCTTCTTCTTTTTCCTCTCTGCCGTTTCTGATGGACTGGCTTATCTTTGCGCCCATCTTTCTGATGGAAAGGTTGGTCAGCACGATGACGCTGATAAGCATGATGACTGCAAAGAGGATATAAGCGCCGACATTACCGATGTATTTGAGCGCCGGAAATGCCAATATAGCGCTCCACAGCCCCGTCCCCGTTAAGCTGTCCGAGCCGAGCTGGTAGGACGATTCGAGGAACTTCCAGAAATCCGTCTGATTCATTTTGTCCGATTCAAAGATATGGAGGAACGGAAAGAGCGCCAAAATGAAGATCAGTACCAGAGCGACCTTCCCGCCATGCAGTTTCCTGTGCCTTGCAGCGAATATCAGTATGCCGATAACGATGAAAATAGCGGGAAGGGCATAGACGGCATAACCGAAAACGCCCGAAAGGAAGCCCTTGATCAGATTGCCGACATCTCCCGTTGAAGAAGTATAAATGCTGAGGATCAGGAAAACGCCTATGGCGGCAAGGATGACGCCTGCGATCTCCTTGGAGCGGCTCTTTTTATTTGAATGCGTGAGCGACGAGAGTTTTTTTCGCCCCTGGCTGGCTTTAGGCATCCTTTTCACCCCGAAATTTCCTTATGTGAAAACTATTAATTAATTATATCATCTATGAAGTTTATAGACAAAGAAAATCATATTTTAACGTACACGCCGGAAATATTAATCACGGACGAATTCAGAGGATACAACAGCATAGGCAAAAACTACGTTCATTTGACGATAGACCATTCAGAGATGTTTTCAGATGGGGATTTACATACAAACAACATAGAGAGTTTCTGGGCTACATTGAAGCGCGGGGTTTATGGCATTTATCATCATATTAGCTTGAAGTATATGCAAAGATACGCTGACGAGTTTTGTTTTAGGTACAATCACAGAAAAGATGATATGTTTGGTATGGTGTTGGGACAGTCAAGTGGAAATATAAAGCAACCATTTTAGGTTGCTTACATGCAATATATGTTGATTAAATCCCTTAGTTCCTTATCTGTTGGTATCCTTCGATTATCTTTTTTGTAATAGACTGTAAGTAGATATATAGTCTTATCGTTTT
>JAUYED010000032.1 GCA_030691525.1 Bacillota bacterium
TTCTCGATGAACCCTCCGCCCGTGATATGCGCGATGCCGGCGATGGGATGCTTTTTGACCAGCATATTGACTGTTGAAACGTAGATGCGGGTGGGCTTCAATAGCTCCTCCCCGAGGGTGCATCCCAGCGCCTCGACCTTGACCTTTACGTTGACTATATTGAGCAGAAATACCTTCCTGATGAGCGAGAACCCGTTGCTGTGAACGCCCGATGAGCCCAGCCCGATGAGCACATCGCCTTTTTTGATGTTCCTGCCATTGATCAACTTTTCTTTATCTACAACGCCCACCGCAAAGCCGGCTACGTCGTATTCGTCGCCCTTATATAATCCCGGCATTTCCGCCGTTTCCCCGCCGATGAGCGCACAGGCCGCCATCTTGCAGCCGTTAGCCATGCCGGAGACGATCTCGGCAATCTTTTCGGGGTGGAGCTTTCCCATGGCGATATAGTCCAGAAAAAAAAGAGGCCTTGCCCCGTGGCATGCTACATCGTTGACGCACATGGCCACGCAGTCAATGCCTATGGTATCATGCTTATTCATAGCGAAGGCGACCTTGAGCTTGGTGCCTACGCCGTCAGCCCCGGCCACGAGCACGGGCTGGCCTTTCATCATATGCTCATCAAGCGCGTAAAACCCTCCGAAAGACCCCAGCCCCGTCAGCACATTTTTATTGAAGGTCATTTCCACGCTCTTTTTCATTAGTTCTACGGCCTTATAGCCGGCTTCAACGTCTACGCCTGCGGCTTTATACTTTCCCAAAAAGACGTCCTCCTATTTTTGTTTTTCCAAAAGGTATTCGCTCATATCCCCGGCGTCCATTTCCACGGGATATTTCCCGGTAAAACATCCTGTGCAGAACCCGCATTTCGTGCTGCTGACAGTTGAATAGAGATCATCCGTATCGAGGTACCCCAGCGAGTCCGCCCCGATCAGCCGCCGTATGCCTTCTATGGTATTATTGGCGCCCAGCAGCTGCCGCCTGTCCGGTGTATCAATGCCGAAATAGCAAGGGAAACATACCGGAGGCGAGGATATGCGCATGTGCACTTCCCTGGCGCCTGCGCGCCTCAGCATTTCCACGATTCTCTTGGAAGTAGTGCCGCGCACGATGGAATCGTCCACCATCACCACACGCTTGCCGTCAATATTTCTTTTCAGCGCGTTGAGTTTGATCTGCACGCCGCGCTCACGCATCATCTGGTCGGGCTGGATAAATGTTCTTCCCACATACCTGTTTTTCACCAGTCCGTCTCCGTAAGGGATGCCCGATTCTTCCGCAAAGCCCATGGCGGCCGTAAGTGCTGAATCGGGTACGCCGATGACGATATCAGCATCCGCCGGGTGCGTACGGGCGAGGATTTTCCCCGCGTCAATACGCGCCTGGTATACGCTGACCCCGTCTATCGTAGAGTCAGTTCGCGCGAAATAAACAAATTCAAAGATGCAGAGGCCGCTTTTCCCTTTCGGCTTGCTTCCGCAGGATCTCAGCCCGTCCTTGTCAATGGCCACTATCTCACCGGGAGCAACGTCCCGGAGGAAACGGGCGCCTACTGTATCCAGAGCGCATGTTTCTGATGCAATGACGTATCCTCCGTCCAGTTCCCCGATGCATAAGGGGCGGATGCCCAGCGGGTCTCTGACTCCGAGGAGGATGTCCTCGGTCATGATGCAGAGAGCGTAGGAGCCCGAGAGCAGTTCCATCGTCTTTTCTATCGCGCCGATGATATCTTCACCTTCAGTTTTCCTGGCAATGAGATAGGCGATAACTTCGCTGTCGTTGCTGGTCTGGAATATAGCTCCCTCGTCTTCCAGCTGTGTACGCAGCCGTGCCGCGTTGACCAGATTTCCATTGTGGGAAAGCGCAAGATAGCCCTTCCTATATTTGACTACCAGTGGCTGCGCGTTGACAACGTTGCTGGAGCCCGTGGTAGAATACCGCACATGCCCTATGGCCACCCTGCCCTTTTTCATAGCGGCAAGTCGGTCGCTGTCGAAGACTTCGGCCACTAAGCCCATTTCTTTATAGTAATCTATCCCGTCGCCGTCGGAGATTGCGATGCCTGCGCTTTCCTGGCCGCGGTGCTGAAGCGCATAAAGCCCCAGATAGCATAATTCCGCCACATCGGCATTCTTTTTTAAGTGAACTCCGAAAACGCCGCATTCCTCGCATAGCTTTTCATTTATCCAACCTTTTTTAAAAGAGCCCAACTATGATACCTTCGCTTTCTCCGTTTATCTCATACTTATCATGCGCCCATAAGGCGGGAAAGGATCTCCTGGTATGCTTCTTCCACCTTTCCAAGGTCGCGGCGGAACCTGTCCTTGTCCAGCTTTTCCCCCGTACGCGTGTCCCAGAAACGGCAGGTATCGGGAGAGATCTCGTCCGCGAGGATTATCTTTCCCTTGTACCTTCCAAATTCCAGCTTGAAATCTATAAGTTCGATATTGCTCTGCTTCAGGTATGTGCTCAGCACCTCGTTTATTTTCATCGAGTATTGAGCGATGTCCGCCATCTCCTCTTTCGTTGCCAGCCCCATGGCAGCGATGTGGTAGTCGTTTATCATAGGATCGCCCAGCTCGTCGTTTTTATAGCAATACTCCAGCACGGTGGTTTTCATCTTCGTGCCCTCGGGCAGGCCCAGCCGCTTGCTCAAGCTTCCGGCCGCGATGTTTCTCACTATGACCTCCACCGGCACGATCTGCACTTTTTTGACCACCGTCTCCCTGTCGCTTATCTGTTTGACAAGGTGGGTAGGCACGCCGTGTTTTTCAAGCAATTTAAAAAGGTGGTTGGAAACTCTGTTGTTTATTATGCCCTTGCCCACGATGGTGCCGCGCTTCAGGCCGTTGAAGGCGGTAGCGTCATCCTTGTATTCAACGATGAGCAGATCCGGTTCGTCCGTGGCATAAACCTTCTTCGCTTTTCCTTCGTAGATCTGGCCCTGCTTTTTCATAGCTCCTCAACCTCCGTACGGACTTTTTTATTTCTTTCCTCAACTGTCTTAGCAAGGGTCTTTTTATATTCCGTAAGCTTCCCAACAAGTCCGGGATATTTGATGGAAAGCATCTGTACGGCGAGCAGTCCCGCGTTTTCGCCTGCGTCAATGCCGACCGTCGCCACGGGCACCCCTGGCGGCATCTGCACAGTGGACAGAAGCGCATCCAAACCTTCCAGGGAACTTTTGATTGGGATGCCGATCACCGGCAGCGTGGTATTCGCGGCGATGGCGCCGGCAAGATGTGCTGCTTTGCCCGCGGCGGCAAGGATCACCTCAATGCCGTCCTCTCTTGCATTTTTGGCAAATGACGCAGCAGCGTCGGGCGTCCTGTGGGCAGATATGACGCGCACTTCGTAAGCCACGCCAAATTGCTTTAAAATGCGGATTGCCCCCTCCAAAACCGGCAGGTCGCTGTCACTCCCCATCAAAACCGCTGCTTTTGGCATCATACATCCCCTCCTCAGGTATATTTGAATATTTTATAACACGGCAATAAAATATTTTACCAGATAGCCCATGGTTGGTCAACCTTCGTGTCCGCCTTGTAGCATGGCAGCAGTTATTCCCACCGCGATAATTTACTCCCATTCAATGGTGGCAGGGGGCTTGGTCGTGATATCGTAAACGACACGGTTGACGTGCCGCACCTGGCTGACGATGCGGTTTGAAACGCTTTCAAGGATTTCAAACGGTATCTTCGCCCAGTCCGCCGTCATGGCATCTGCGCCCGTTACTGCACGGAGGGCTATGGTATGCTCGTAAGTCCGCTCGTCCCCCATCACGCCTACGCTCCGCATATCCGTTAATACTGCGAAGTACTGCCATATCTGCCTTGCCAGCCCTGCTTTTTCTATCTCGCTGCAGAATATAGCGTCCGCCTCCCGCAGGATGTTGAGTTTTTCCCGTGTTACCTCGCCGATGCACCTGACTGCCAGCCCCGGCCCGGGGAAGGGCTGCCGCCACACGATACTCTCGGGTAAGCCCAGCGTTTCCCCCACTGCACGCACCTCGTCCTTGAAAAGGTCCCGGAGCGGCTCGATGATACCGGAAAATTTGATATCCTCGGGCAGCCCGCCTACGTTGTGGTGGCTTTTGATAGTAGCAGCATCCCCTCTTCCGCTTTCGATTATATCGGGATAGATGGTGCCCTGCACCAAAAAATCCATATGCCCCAGTTTTTTGGCTTCGTCTTCAAAGACGCGGATAAATTCTTTTCCTATGATCTTTCGTTTTTGCTCGGGGTCAACTACCCCTGCAAGCTTATCAAGGAACCTGTCCTCGCAGTGTGCAACGTCTAGATTGATGTCAAATTGCCCGCGGAAAAGTTTTTCAACCTGCTCCGCTTCGCCTTTTCTCAGCAGTCCGTGGTCTACGAAGATGCACGTCAGCTGCCTGCCGATCGCCCGACTGACCAGCGCCGCGCAGACCGAGGAATCTACTCCGCCCGAGAGCGCCAGCAGCGCCTTTTTGTCCCCCACCTGCTTCCTGATGTCCGCGACGGCCTGCTCCACGAAAGAAGCCATCGTCCAAGAGGGGGTGCAGCGGCAGATTTTATAGAGGAAATTCTCCAGCACTTTTTGCCCTTCGGGGGTATGCAGCACTTCGGGGTGGAATTGCACCCCGTAAAGTTTCTTTGCTCTATCTTCCATCGCAGCCACGGGGCATGCGTTCGTCCAGCCGATACATGAGAATCCCTCGGGGAGCTTTGATACCCTGTCCCCATGGCTCATCCAGCAGGAAGTTTCCTTGCTGACGCCGGTAAAAAGCACGCTGTCCGAAAGCGTGATGCCCGTTCTGCCGTATTCGCCTGCCTCTCCCCGCTCCACTTCTCCTCCCAGAAGGTGCGCCATCAGTTGGCTGCCATAGCAGATGCCCAGGATAGGGATGCCGAGCGAAAAAATGACTTTATCAATATGCGGCGCGTCCTTCCCATAGACGCTTTTTGGCCCGCCGGTAAAGATCATACCCTTGGGCTTTGCTGCCTTTATTTTTTCAATTGGCACGCTGTAAGGCCATATCTCGCAGTAAACTTTGGCCTCCCTGACCCGGCGTGCGATCAACTGGCTATACTGTCCACCGAAGTCCAGCACCAGAACTGTTCCCCTTTGCATCTTCTTTCCCTCCATGAGATATATCTTTTACCGCTGCTTGCGGAAATCTTCCATTGCCTTTTCCACTGCCGCCATATGCACCTGCATATAGGTTGCCCCGCTTTCCTGCGCCGCTTTTGCGCAATCCTCGTATTCGGGCATAAGCCGCTTCCCGTCCGGAGTGATCTTGACCCGTATGGGGCCGTATCCCGTTTCAACAGTTATGCTTTCCCGCTCCGTTATCCGCCGCTCCATGCGCACAGACCTGACGCCAAGCGTTCCCGTGTGTGTTATCAATGCATCAGCAACTGTGCCTGACCTGTCCGGCTGCGCCAGCGCGCAGATTTTTACAGCAGGCCTGTTCTTTTTCATAAAGATTGGCTCGAACCAGACGTCCAGCGCACCCGCTTCGAATAATTTTTCCATCGCATATCCGATGGCGTGCGGCGGCATATCGTCCACGTTGGCTTCAAGCAGTACCACCGTATCCTGTAAATGCGGTTGAACCAGTTCTCCAAGGAATACCCTCAGGCAGTTAGGCCTGCCCGTTTCACGCTTGCCGAACCCGTAACCGGTCTGCCCAATGGTCATAGCAGGCAGGGGACCTTGGCCTGTGTTTAAGACGGAAGCGATCGCGGCTCCCGTAGGCGTGCAAAGTTCCCTTTCGCCGTCCTGATATGCGGTCAGGGTTTTGACCAATTCCGCGGTCGCCGGCACGGGCACGGACAGCTCTCCGTGCGAGCAGCTGACTTTCCCGCTGCCAAGGTTTATAGGCGAAAAGATGATCTCGCTGACGTTAAAAGTGTCTATGAGCACAGCCGTTCCGCAGATATCTATGATAGCGTCTACCGCTCCAACTTCGTGAAAATGCACATCTTCGACCGGAATGCCGTGTACGGCCGCCTCTGCTTCTGCAAGCCGGTAGAATATCTTCTTGGATAATGCTTTGACTTTGCTGTCCAGCGCGCTGGCATCAATGACGGCTTCGATATCCGGAAGGGTACGCGCTGGCTGTTGTTCTGTAGTTGGTTTGACATGAACGTCCGTCCCGCTTATGCCATCCCTTACGGTCTTCTCGATCGTGATTTCAAACTCGCTGGATAAGCCCAGTTTGGCCATCTCTGCGAGAAAATTTTCTTTTTCGACCCCCAGGTCCAGCAGCGCGCCCAGCGTCATGTCCCCGCTGATGCCCGAGAAACAGTCGAAATACAGTACCCGCTTCATTCCCCCGCCTCCCCGCTAAGGTTGATCATATGTGCTAAGCATCCTGCACCGAACCCGTTGTCTATATTGACCACCGCCACGCCGTTTGCGCAGGAATTGAGCATCGCGAGCAGCGCAGCCAGCCCGCCTAATGAGGCGCCGTAGCCCACCGATGTGGGCAGAGCGATCACCGGCACGTCTACCAGCCCCGCTATTACGCTGGGCAGCGCGCCTTCCATCCCTGCCGCCGCCACTACCGCACGGGCGCCTTTGAGCCTATCCATGCTCATCAGCAGCCGGTGTATCCCTGCTACTCCCACATCATAAAGGCGCTCTACACAGCTTCCCATAGATTCGGCTGTGACGGCCGCCTCTTCAGCTACAGGGATGTCTGCTGTGCCTGCTGAGATCACCGCTACCTTGCCTTTTTTCCTTTCTTTAACGCGCTGAAATTCTATGATGCGTGCTTCCTTATGGTAAACGGCGCTCGCATCCAGATGTTTTACTTTTTCATATAGCGATCTCCGGGCCCGCGTCAGCAGGATGTTTCCGCTCTGGCTCTTGAGAAGGCATTTTACGATAGCTGCAACCTGCGCATCTGTCTTACCTTCGCAGAACACCGCTTCGGCAAAGCCCTTGCGGAGAGCGCGGTGATTATCCACCATCGCAAAGCCCAGATCCTCAAACGGCATGGTTTTGAGCTTCTCCGCCGCCTCGGCTATTCCGGTTTCACCGCTTTTCACCTTTTCCAAAAGCGCTCTGATATCGCTTTCAAGCAATTATTCCTGCCCGCCTTCATTATATAAGATCAATATCGGCAAATCCCAGTTTTTTTAATACGCGGCCGGCTTCTTCCCTGTTGTTTAACAAGGTCTCCCCCGTAGTCTCAACGCGTATGCCATCTTCTTGGAGCCGTACTTTGAACCCTTCCATCCCAAGCGAAATCAACGTTTCTTCCGCGCTTTCAGCAAGTTTGAGCTGCTCTATCGTGATTGGCTTGTTCTTTTGTACTTTCGTCGCAAGGCAGGAGTATGTAGGAGTATCCCACGACGGCAACCCGAGAACTCTGGCGATCTCCCTTACCCTTGCCTTGCCTATCCCGGCTTCCCTCAAAGGCGATACGACGCCAAGCTCCGCAAGCGCCTTCATCCCTGGGCGCTGCGTGGGGTCGTCATCGCTGTTCGTCCCGTCTATCACATACCTCAATCCCGCTTCGCGGGCTTTAATAGCGACCTGCGAAAAAAGCGCCTTCTTGCAATAGTAGCATCGCATTTCCGTATTGCTTTTGATTTCGGGGTTTTCAAGAGGGTTGCTGTGTACAGGCACGTGTTTTATCCCCGCCCACGCCGCCGCCTGCTTCGCCCTTTCCATTTCTCTTCTAGGCATGAAGCACGTGTCCAGCGTGAATGCAACGGCATTATCTCCCAGCGCCTCATAGGCTGCAAAGCAGAGAAGCGAGCTGTCCGCGCCGCCCGAAAGCGCTACGCCAGCGCTCCCCAGCGAAGCGATATAGTCAACGAGCCCTTTGTAATCCTGCATGGTACCGCTCATATATTAATTATAAGACAAGCCATACCATTAATGCACCATAAAGTTTGCAAATGCTGCAATTGGCGGGAAATAATTATTTCCCGAATAACATGTTAGATTTTTAGCTTAAAAATAATAAAACCTCGAAGAATATCTCGAGGAGAAGGTGAATTGTCCTATCGCTACGTCACGTCCAACTGTAACTATGACGCAGCTGACATGCGTTATGGGTAATTTTCCAACCTTATAATAGATAGGCAATCCAGAATGCCCTGAATTCAAGGCGCGGCGAGGTTTGGGAGCGAATCGTAGCAGCGCTACGTTGAGCATCCAAAC
>JAUYED010000010.1 GCA_030691525.1 Bacillota bacterium
TTGCACCCGCCCCCTGCCACTTCAACGCCATTTCGAGGGGGTCGCCGTATGCCGTTTCGCTTCCGGCTTCGCCTTTTTTCAGCCGGACGCATTTCCCGTCCTTTATATCCACCGCAGGATAAATTATCATTTCAATCCTCCGAAGTTTTTCAGAAGTTTCAGCCCAGTTTCCCCGCTCTTTTCAGGGTGGAACTGGAACCCGTAGATATTGCCTCTCCGTACTGCCGCAGGGAATCTCTCCCCGTATCCGGTATAAGCGATGACATCCTCATCGCTGCACGCCGCACGGTATGAATGGACGAAGTACACATATGGGTTCCCGGGCGTACTGTCGAATATCGGGTCGCCTTTTTTTTCAAGCATGTTCCAGCCCATGTGCGGGATCTTCAGTCTGGGCGCGTTCAAGCGGACGACTTCTCCCGGGATGAGCCCCAGGCCGTCAAAGTCGCCGCCTTCCCGCCCTTTTTCAAAAAGTACCTGCATGCCGATGCATATGCCGAGGATGTACTTGCCTTCCTTGGCAGCCCGTTTAACGGCATCCGCCAAGCCGGTGCTTTGCAGCCCCGCCATCGCGTCCGAAAACGCCCCCACGCCGGGGATGATTATCTTTCCAGCGTTTTCAACCATCCTGACATCGTCAGTCAGCACGGCGGGGAGCCCCGCGTATTCGCACGCCTTGTGTACGCTGCGGAGGTTCCCCATGCCATAATCCAGTATTGCGATCATTTTTTTGATCTCCTATAGCAAGCCCTTCGTGGACAGCACGCCGGACACTCTGGGGTCCAGCGTTACCGCCTGGGCAAGCGCCCGGGAAAACGCCTTGAACATCGCTTCGATCATATGGTGGTCGTTGCTTCCGTATGACGATCTGATGTGCAGCGTCAGCCCTGCGTTGTTTGCCAGCGCCCGGAAAAATTCCTCCGTGCACTGCAGCTCGTAGTCCCCGCACCTGATACCCGAAAAAGGCGCTTCATATACGAGGAACGCCCTTCCGCCCATATCCACGGCGGCAAAGCCCAACGCTTCATCCATGGGTACGGCAGCGGCTCCGTAGCGCGTGATGGATTCCTTGCTTCCCAGCGCCTTTTTCAGCGCATTGCCCAGGCAGATGCCCACGTCCTCGACCGTATGGTGGCAATCCACTTTCAGGTCGCCATTGCATGCGACTTTCAGATCCATCATACCGTGCTTCGCAAGGAGTTCAAGCATATGGTCGAAAAACCCGATGCCCGTTTTGATATCGGCTTCGCCGCTTCCATCGAGCCCGAGCTCCACGCTGACCTGCGTTTCAAGGGTGTTCCTCTGGTACTTGGCCGATCTTTTCATGCAAAATGCCTCCTATTCTTTATAAAAACGTATCCTGGCAGCCCTCGCGTGTGCCTCCAGCCCTTCTTCGCGCGCAAACTGCACGATATCCCCGCATACCTCGCTGAGCTTGCTTTGAGTATATTTTATCACGCTGGACTTTTTAATGAAATCGTCCACCGAAAGCGGTGAGGAGAACCGCGCCGTACCGCCTGTAGGCAATATGTGATTGGGTCCCGCCATATAGTCTCCCAGCGGCTCGGGCGAATACGCCCCCAGGAAGATGGAGCCCGCATTTTCTATCAAAGGAAGCAGTGATTCGGGCTCTATCGTCATGATTTCCAGGTGCTCGGGCGCGATGATGTTTGCTATTTCCGCGCAGTCGGCAAGGGTTTCTCCTATCACGGCCATGCCGTAACTATGCAGGGCTTTTGCCGCTGTTTTGGCTTTGGGAAGCGTACCGTACTGTTTTTTCAATTCCACGGCTGTCTTTTCCGCGAGATCCCTGCTTGTTGTCACCAGGATCGCCGCCGCCATCTCGTCATGCTCCGCCTGGGAAAGCATATCGGCAGCAACATAGGATGGTTCTGCAAATTCATCGGCGATGATCAGGATTTCCGATGGCCCTGCGATCATATCTATCCCTGTCTGCCCGAAGACTTCGCGCTTGGCCTGCGCCACGTACGCATTTCCCGGCCCTACGATCTTATCCACGGCGGGCACGCTCTGCGTCCCGTACGCAAGCGCAGCGATGGCCTGTGCGCCGCCGATCTTATACACTCTGTCCACGCCCGCTATGCGGGCGGCAGCAAGGACGATCGGGGCGATTTTCCCGTTTTTATCGGGCGGCGTCGCCATAACGATCTCGGATACCCCTGCGACTTTAGCGGGGACCGCGCTCATCAGCACGGTGGACGGGTATGCCGCCTTTCCTCCGGGAACGTAGATCCCCACCCGTTTCAACGGCCTTACGAGCTGTTTCAACGAGTAGCCGGCTCCGGAGGTCTCGAACCCTTCCCGTACCTGCAAGCTGTGGTATTCCCTGATGTTCTTTGCGGCCTTTTTGAGCAAATTCAGGGTTTCAGCGCTGACGGATGCGGCTGCCTTATCGTATTCTTTTTCTGAAACCATCAGGCCTGCCTCAGACAGATCCACCCCGTCAAATTTCTTGGTCAATTCTAAAAGCGCTGCGTCTCCATCGCGGCGGACACAGGCGATGATCTCTTTTACTTTACGGCTGATCCCCGCGTTTTCTTCCGCTTTTCTCTCTATACGCGCCTGCCAGCCAGTCTTGTCTTTTGCATCATAGATCGGTATCATTTTTCTTCCTCCAGTTTCCTTGCCATCTCACTGATGAGCGGCTTGAGCCGATCCCCTTTTGTCTTCAAACTGACGCGGTTTACAACAAAGCGCGCACTCACCCTGCAGATGTCCTCAAGTACAACCAGGCCATTTTCACGTAGTGTCCTTCCCGATTCCACAACATCCAGTATCACGTCCGAAAGCCCGAGGATAGGGGCAAGTTCCACAGAGCCCGCAAGCTTTATGATGTCAATGTTCTCGGAGCGTACGGCATAGAATTCCCGGGCAATATTGGGGTATTTGGTCGCTACGCGCCTGTTGGCTGAAGTTATGGCCCTCTCGGCGTTTTGCGGGAAACCGGCAATGCACAGCCGGCATTCCCCGAAGTTCAGATCCAGCATCTCATAAAGCGGCGTACCCGATTCCAGCAGGGTATCCTTTCCTACGATGCCGGCGTCTGCCACCCCGCGTTCCACGTATATGGGCACGTCCGCCGGTTTGACCATGAGAAGCCGGATCCCTTCCTGTTCAAAGACCAGCTTCCTTCCGATGCTGTCCAAGCCGGCTTTTATCGCGCCGCATTTGTTCAGCAGTTCCACCGAGCGTTCCGCCAGCCGTCCTTTGGCCAGCGCTATAGTCAATACATCGTTGTTCATATCTGCTCATTCCCTTCCATGTTGCCTTCAGCATTGATAAAGAGCCAGCACTGCACTCCCCGCTCAGCCGCGTACCGCTTCAGATCACGGGTATTTTTGATCCAGAGCGCCAGCTCTGTCCGCCGGCCGGATTTTCGCATTTCACTGAAGGCCTTGTATGCCAGCTCCACCCCGTTTTCAGCGCAGGATACCACAGTTTGGGGCTGCGGTATGCTCTGCAGCGCGCCCTGTCTCTCCAGCGCTATCATAACGCGCTTTATCCCCAGCGCAAACCCCGTAGCCGGCAGAGCCAGCCCGAATTCACCAAGCAGGCCATCGTACCTTCCACCGGTAAGTATGGGATACCCGAGGTCCTTGGTTATCCCCCTGAAGATAGCGCCCGAGTAATAGTCAATGCTCTGCAGCATGGAAAAATCAATGGAAATATATTTTTCGTACCCGTACCTGCAAAGCGCCGTGTAAATAGCGCGGATGTTTTCCACCGCCGCCTCGCTGCGCTTGCTGTGCGAAAGCCGGAGGGCCTGTTCCAGCACCTCGGCTCCGCCGTAGAGCGAAGGCAGCTTCATTAGTTTTTCCCTGACCCCGCCATCAAGGCCGCAGGCGCCCAGAAAGAGTTCCACTTCAAGGCAGTTTTTATGGTCTATGTGCCCTCTGAGTTCCTCTATCTTTTCAAACGGCAGGTCGCATTCCTCCATCAGCCCTTTGAAAAAATCCACCTGTCCGATCTCTATCTGAAAACCCTTAAGTCCTGCGTCCTCCACCGCCTCGATGGCCAGCGCTATCACTTCGGCATCTGCTTCAGGCCCCGGTACACCTATGAGCTCTATGCCGGCCTGCGTGAATTCGCGCTGCTGCATTGAATGAGCCGGTTCATACCCGTAGGCGTTGCCTATATAGAAAAGGCGGTATGGCGGCTTTTGCTTCTTCAGCCGGGCAGCTGCCATCCTTGCGATGGGCATGGTGATATCGGGGCGCAGCACCATTATCCGTCCCGTGCTGTCAATGAATTTGAGCATCTTCTCCTGCCGCACGCTCCCTATACCGCTGGCAAACACATCAAAGTATTCGAAATTCGGCGTTTCCACCTCGTCGTAGCCGCTGATGAAAAACCTGTTTCGTATGACGCTTTCCAGCTGCCGTTTGTTGTAGCACTCCTGCGGCAGGTAATCCTGCACGCCCTCCGGCAGGTATTTTTTATAGCTGTCCATATTGACCACCGCTTTCCCACTTTATCACGTTAATTGATTATCATCTTAAACTAAATTTTTTTCGTTGTCAATACTAAACGATAAAATTTTTTCAAAGCCATGATAAACGCCAGTTTGTCATTTGGTCTATTAATTACCAGCGTATTAACATTATAAAGTGGATAAAGTAATGATGCATAATCATAAAGGAGGTGAATTTCATTGGCTAACAAGCATGTCGTTCCAGAAGCCAGAGCTGCATTGGACAAGATGAAGTATGAAGTCGCCAGCTCTCTCGGCGTCAACCTCAAGCAGGGCTACAACGGCGACTTGACAGCCCGTCAGAACGGTTCCGTGGGCGGCGAGATAACCAAAAGGCTGATTCAGCAGGCGGAAAATCGGATGAGCGGCAAGTAAAAATGCCTGAAAGTAGTAAAAATCAATGCAACCGTAACTGATTGGGAGGTGATATAATGGCAGCTTCAAGCAAACTGGTACCTCAAGCCAGGCAGGCACTCGATACAATGAAATACGAGGTGGCCAACGAAATCGGCGTCAACCTGAAACAGGGATATAACGGCGACCTGACCTCCAAGGAGGCAGGTTATGTTGGCGGTTACATGGTCAGGAAAATGATTGACCAGGTAGAACGCTCTATGAGCGGAAAATAAAGCAAACCAACAGCAAAGGCGGGCTTTGCCCGCTTTTTGTTATTTTTAATCGGTATTAGGTCAGTTCACAAGAAACTACACAACAACCCTAAGTTACGCTTGATATGCTGTTTGTCAGTTGCATTTCAACTTTAGTTTTTTGCGATTAACCGCTCATTGGCGAACCTTCCTGAAATATGCTTGAATAATACTTTCCAAATCCGTTGGTTTATCAGCATTTTTATCTTTTTCGGCTGGTATTTATAGAGCTTTTCCTGTGGGCTTACAATGTCCTGCATCATAATCTCATTTCGTCTCTTTTGCGCTCTTTTTTAAGCTTCAGCCATCTGAGCGTAAAGACGCATATCGCGGCAATCAATATCACGCTGCCACCGACGCAGACAGTCCACCACGGAAAGGCTGCCTTTGAATCTGTTATTTTCACTTCGGCGGACGTTGTGACTTCCGCTTTTTTTTCAATGGTCGTGGAGAGCGGAAGCGTTTTTTCATAATGTTCTCCGTACTCATCTTCATAAGACAGCATCAGCGTACCCGATATATCGCCAAGAATATCCTTACCGATTTTGAAATTCGTCGTTCCGGTTTTGGATTCTCCGGATACGATCGTCCCCACAAGAACGCTCCCGCCGTTTGAAAGCCCGGGAATGTCGAACTTCAGTAAAACATTGTATAAAGTGCTTTTGCCCATATTCATAAGATTCATGGAAAAAGATGGCGTATCGCCCTGGGTCACGCGCGACGGCAGCGAGGGTTCCTCATATTCGAGGCGCACGGGCTGGCGGATCTGGATGATTACCCTGTCCGTCGCGCTTAAAGCGGCGGCGCTTGCATCCTCGTATTCCATTGTGATACTTGCGATGTGCGGCTTTGCCTGCGCGCCGGTTATGGCATTCAACGATACATTCCATGTGTATGTTCCGCCTTTCGCTATTGCCTTGCAGTAACCCGCGCCGGTGCCGGAGGGCAGAATTTCGCCGCTTTCCTCGGAAAACGAAAGCTTTACGTTTTTTATCTTCTGTGTGACGCTTGTATTTTTTACTGTTACGGTAAGCTTTGCGCTTCCTCCCGCTTCCAAATAGTCACGATCCAGAGAGTAACTTTCCACCATCAGCTTTGGCTGCGGCTGCGGCGCTTGGGTGCGTTCAGGCTCCGGCGTATTTGGATCTTTGCCATCGGTGACCGAAACGTACAGCGTAAACTCAGCAGAAACAGGCCTCCCGTCCACCGCCTTGCCGCTTATGGAAAAGGTGACGGCATAATTACCGTTTACGCGGCTTTCGACAAGCGGAAGCGCAAAGCTCACCAGATAGCATTCGATTGTCCCCTCGTCAAAGGAATAGCTTTTCTTCGCAAACTGCTTTTGATAGTTCTTATAGGCGAAGGGTGAGCTTGAAGGGTCGCCCAAACCCACCGCAACGTCTAATGGCTCAGTTACGTTTTGTACAATCAGGGGCAATACTACCAGTGCGTTGCCATCGATTATGGAAGGTGAATACCCCTCAGCGTAGCTTTTCTCCATTCCGTCATAAGCGTGCCTGGTATCCACCGAAAACGAAGGCTCCGGCTCGGCCTGGGCGGTTTCGGCAAATACCGTTGCCGGAGAACCGATTATTAAGAACACTATAATGAAACAAATTATTTTTTTCATGGCAATATTCCTCATAGCTCACGGATGTTTTCCACGATGCTGCCCTTTGTGATTTCTATCACCTTGTTGCGTATATTCACAAAACATAGCAAAAAGAGGATGATCGCAAATACCATGGGCTGCCATATTGGAAGGGTGAGCGTATTTTGTGCCGCCGGCCCCAAATAATCAATCAACCATATGCAAATAGCAAGCTCTGCCGCAATGCCTATGGCCGTGCCCCATGTAAACATGGATAGCAGCTGCCAAAGATACGAGCGGGTGACATCCGCCTGAGACGCGCCTACTGCGCGCAGCGTTCCGATCTCCCGTTTGCTTGCACGGATGCGGGCTGAAATGGAGTTATTCACCATGCTTACGCATATCGCGAAAAATAAGATAATTACCGCCGCACCCACAATAAGCACCCGCAATACTGTTTCACGGGTTTCCCGTGCCTGCGCCACATAGGGATGAAGCTCAGCAGTAGGCGTCTTTGCGGCAATATTTTCAAGGTTTTGGATCAGGTATTCCTCCTGCCCGGTGTCTGGGCTGCCGCTTAAATAAATGCTTAACGACTCGTACGGCACGTCAAAGCCCAGCGCGGCAAGCCCGGTGTGCGTCGTGACTATGCTGAAATTCTCAAAGAAAAACAACCACCCTATGGAAGATACCATCTTGTTTTCCTTATCCAGCGCAGGGTCTATCACCGCGCCTATGGTCACGGTCCTGTCCATGCGCTCCGTCTTGTCCGGGAGAAGGAGAACCCAGCTAGCCTCGTCATAGGATAGCTTTCCGTCGGTATAAAGCAGGCTGAGCGTGATTTTATCACCCGCATGGAAGGAATCGTTCTTTGCAGTAAATACATACTCCTTTTGGGGATCAATGATTAAATCCGTATATTCTCTGTCGCCTTCTTTGCGGAAGCCATATTCCGAAGGCGCGACGATCAATATTTCCTCACCGGTCGCAAGCTTTTTCGGATCAATGCTGCCTTCGGAGACATAATCTGAAAGCATATTTATGGTCCGCTCGTCCATTCCGCCGCAATCAACCGTCAGATAATCAGAAAGATAATGATACTTTTCCTTGCTGGCGAGGTAGACGTCATTATCCTTCGTCCAGTCTTCATCCTTCATCCAGGGTTCATCGGGTTCCCCCATGACATCCTTTGGCGCTTTACGCATAAGATATTGGAAGTCGTGCCCATAATCATCTGCCGTAAGATAAGGCGTAAGCTTATCTACAAGGATTTTGAGCCGGAACGTCTTTTGCCCGTCCACCCGCGCAACTCCCGACAGCGCGGCAGCGTCCGTCCTGTCCTGCTCGGTTATTCCCGGCGCGTGAAAATCCTCTTCCATAAGCCATTGCGAACTACCGCTTTTGCAAATCTCAAAATCAGAAGTATACCAGTTTCTTGCAGTTATGCTCATGAGCGGCCCGGCCACAAAAGAGATCAGGCTCATCAGGATGATGGAGACGGCAAGCATAGCCGTTACTCCAAGCCGCTTGCTTTTATAAAGCGTCAGATTGCGGTGCGCGAGCAGGCGTGGAACATCGAAATGCTGCGCGCTTTTTACAGAATGCTTTTTCATTTTGCGGGAAAGCGCAGCATCGCGTATCGCCTGCATTGGCGGGATTGCCGAGGCATTTCTCAGGGGTATCGCCGCGGCAAGCATCACGCACAGCGTGCCGAAAACCGCAACACCGGTTATGATGAATAGATTTGGAGCAAAGGTGTAGTTTTCACCAAGCAGTCCCGTCATCCCCCATACGGTGAGACAAGCTAAAAGCACGCCTAACGGTACAGAAATGCCAGCCAGAATAAGCGCCTCCCGCCCGAATATGCCGCGTATCTGTTTTCTTGTCGCACCCACAGCACGCAGCAGTCCTATCTGTCGCCTGCGTTCCTCCAAATTTGCGGTAAACGCATTCACGATGCCCAGGCAAGCCGCAAACACGAGTATCAGGGCGATTATGCTAAGAAACCCCGTGGATAATATGATGCTT
>JAUYED010000088.1 GCA_030691525.1 Bacillota bacterium
AACGGGTGGACATTCGTTTTGAATATTGCAGGAGAGGCGGCTCAAAGCGATATTGAACGCTATATAAACCTTGAAACTATTAGCTATAATGCTGATAAAAAAATGCTGGACTGGGACGATCTCATCGTAGAGGGAAAAGAAAATATTGAGAAGATCCTAAATAAATATGAAGGAATAGCATTTGAACAGCACAGGAATTACTATTACGACTGTCTGATAACAAAGAGCATAGACAGTTTAGAGAAATTCCTATCTACGAGGCTGAATCGGAAAGATTGCTATATTTACGATGGCGAAGCTGAAGGGTTGCCGTATTTCAGGATAAATATCGAAATGGATGGGGACAGGATCACATTTCTATTAGGTGATGTAGAAGGCGATGATTACAAATCATTTTCCTATGAAACGAATTTCTGCCCGTTATTTCCCGATGAAATCAGCATCACATGGCTCGGAGAGGAAATAAAGGATTGGGGGTCAGTGCAGCTAAACGGTATAAAATATTTCTACTCGGTCATACAGAACTATGATAAATACATTACGACTGTTTCATGGATCAACGATGGTATCCGTTTTTCTATTACGACACGAGGTAGCACTTGGGGAAAAGTTGATTCACAGATTGTTGAGCAATGGGTATCTCATGTTAAGCACATGATGATAGATTAAACTCACTTTTATTTAAAATGCACTTATTAACCCCAAAATCAGCTGCAGCTCCTTTAAAGACTGAAAGCCGCGTGCGTGCGGCTTTCATATATTGTATAATACCTTCAAAGAAGCAAATTTCTTTGAGGTGGAAGATGGCATTATGCATATCCGGTTCGGAAAAGGAAACCGAGGATATTGGCTGCCGGCTGGGCGCCAAACTGGATAAGGGCGGTTTTGTCGCGCTTTACGGGGAACTTGGGGCGGGCAAGACCGCTTTTGTGCGCGGGCTGGCGCGGGGGCTTTCTGCAGGGGAAGCGGTCAGCAGCCCCACATTTACGCTCATGCACCGCTACGAAGGCCGGCTGCCTGTCTATCATTTCGATGCATACCGGCTAAAAAACGCCGATGAAGCGGAAGAGCTGGGGTTCGAAGAATACTTTTACGGGGACGGCGTATGCGTGGTGGAATGGGCGGAAAAGCTTCAAAATATCCTTCCTGGTGAAAGGATGGACGTTAAAATCACCCGGGCAGGTGAAAACATAAGGGAGATCGCACTTATCCCCTGCGGGAAAAAATATGAGAGGATAGCAGCGGAGGTGGGAAAATGAAGCTATTGGCTGTGGATACCTCGGGCGCGCCTGCTACTGTAGCTATCCTTGACGGTGGGAAGATCCGCTGCGAGACCTCGCTGGATACCGGCCTGACGCATTCCCAGACGATCGCTCCCATGATAGAGCTGGCTTTTGCAGAAACAGGCCTTGTGCCCGCCGATATGGACTATTTTGCGGCAGCGGCAGGGCCGGGCTCATTCACTGGTATCCGTATCGGTCTGGCAATCATTCAAGGCCTGGCACACGGCTGCGGGAAAAAAGTGGTGCCCATCAATACGCTGGAGGGCTTGGCATATAATATCGCAGGGGAAAAGATCGTCTGCCCGCTGCTGGACGCGAGGAACGGGAATGTCTATGCGGCAGTATATATAACGGGAGAGCAGATGTGGACGCTTGTGGAGTGCAAGGCAGTGCATATCAAAGAATTCCTCGCTTCACTGCCGGAGTCGGAACATTATATGTTCCTTGGAGACGGCGCAGCAGCCAACAGGGATATCATCATTGAACAGCTTGGAAAGAAGGCATGCTTTGCGCCGCTGCACCTGATGAACCAACGCGCATCCTCAGTAGCAGTGGCGGCGCTGGGAAAGATAAAGGAAGGCAAGATGGTGGAGTATGACCAGCTCGTGCCCCTCTACCTGAAAAAACCGCAGGCGGAATCAAAGTATGAGCAGAAAGATATCGGATGAAAGCATCATACGGCCGCTGGGCATAGGCGATATCGGCACAGTGGAGCTGATGGAACAGGAATGTTTCAGCGCGCCGTGGTCGAGAGATTCGCTCATCAGCGACATCGTATTGAACCCGAATGCCAGGTATATCGGGATGGAGAAGGGCAACCGTATCGTGGCCTATGCAGGCATGTGGGTGGCATACGACCAGGCGCACATCACCAATATCGCCGTGACAACCGGCGAGCGTAGGAAAGGCATAGGCACACTTCTCATAGAGCGGCTGATTCAGATGGCGCGCTCCCTTGGCGTAGCATCCATGACGCTTGAAGTGCGGGTATCCAACCTCCCTGCCCATGCAATGTACGGGAAGCTGGGCTTTTACATCGCCAGTGTCAGGAAGAAATATTATTTTGATAACGGGGAGGACGCCTACCTGATGTGCAAGGATGACGTCCAAAGCGGGCAAGGGCTTTCAACTTGAATTGATACGGATATATAAGTTATAATCACAAAAGACGTTTGGATGGCTGAGGACGTGTATGGAAACCGTTATCGAAGGGATGAAAATCAGCTACGAAATCGCCGGTGAAGGCGAGATGGTGCTTCTGCTGCACGGGTGGGGCGGATGTTTGCAGAGCTTCCTTCCCATAGCCAGCGTGCTTTCAGGCAGTTTCAGGACGCTTCTTGTGGATCTCCCGGGGTTCGGGGGGAGCGATGCGCCTCAAAAGCCCTGGAGCGTCAGCGAATACGCACAGATAACAGCTAAGCTGCTTGAAAAGCTGGGCGTGAGGAAATGCCACATCATTGCGCACTCGTTCGGAGGAAGGGTCGCCATACTGCTGGCGTCGGGTTGGCCTGAACTGGCGGGAAAGATGGTGCTGACGGGCTGCGCAGGGATGGTACCCAAGCACAGCATGAGATACTATTTCAAAGTGTATAAATACAAGCTGGCTAAAAAGGCCGTGAAACATAAAGCGCTTTGTACCCTGTGCAAGATTGTAGGGCTGGATGCAAAGAAAACGGTGAAAAATGCGGGCTCCGAGGACTATAAAAAGCTGGACGACAATATGAAAAAGACGTTCGTCAGGATAGTCAACCAGGACTTGAGGCCGGAGCTCAAAAAAATCAGGTCGCCCGTGCTTCTGATCTGGGGAGACCAGGATACGGAAACCCCCCTTTATATGGCCAGAATCATGGAAAAAGAGATACCCGATGCAGGCCTGGTGGTTTTGAGCGGGGCGGGGCACTTTGCCTATATCGAAAGGATCGTGGATTTCAACCGCATCGTTTCTTACTTTCTGAAAGGAAACTGATATGGAACAGGACTTGATCGGCGCATTCGCGTTTCTGCTGGCATATTTGATAGTGCTGCTGTTTTCTTCAAAGCGGTTCATCCACCTGCTGCAGCTGGAAGCATACCAGGCGGGCGGCTACCTGAAGAGCGCATGCCGCAGCTTTCTGCGCCTCTGGCTGCCCCTTGCCGGTATCTATGCCTTTGCCCTCACAGCCGGCGCCGTCTTTGGCTTCCTTCTTTCTGCAAATATGCCAAGCGCCGCTTCGTATATAGGCGATGGCGCCCTTATCGCAGGCGGTGCGCTTTATGCGGCGCTGACATCAACCAAAAAAGCGAAAAAGCCACTTGTATTTACTGTAAGGATAAAACGCCTCTACGGGTGCCTGGCGCTTCTCTATTTCATCCTCGCGGGACTTCTGAGCATTGTTTCAATAGAAACGGGATATGGTTATTGGATAGGCAGTTCACTTGGCAGTTCACTTGGCAGTTTGATATTGTCCAAAGCGGCGCTGTATGTCCTTCTGCCTCTTCTGCCCCTGCTCGTGGCGCTGGGGTCGCTCATCATGCTGCCGATAGAAAACGGCATCAGGAAATGGTACTTCAACGATGCAAAGAATAAAATCGCTTTGCTTCCGCATCTGAAAAAAGTGGGGATCACCGGGAGCTATGGCAAGACAAGCACCAAATTCATCCTCGGTACGCTGCTCTCCGAAAAATACAAAGTGCTCGTCCCGCCCTCCAGCTTCAATACGCCTATGGGCCTCACCCGGATGATACGGGAGCGGCTGGACGGGACGTATGACGTTTTTATCGCCGAGATGGGCGCACGCAGGGCAGGAGAGGTCAGGGAGCTTTGCGAACTCGTGAAGCCCCAGTACGGTATCCTCACCTCGGTGGGCAAACAGCACCTTGAAACGTTCAAAAGTTTGGAAAACATCACAAAGACGAAATACGAGCTCATAGAATCGCTCCCCAAAGACGGCATGGGGTTTTTCTCTTCAGACAATGACATATGCTTCGAGCTCTATATGGCGGCAAAAAAGCCCAAAGCACTCTATGGGCTTACGGATCGCGGGGAGCCGCTTTTAATGACCGCAAGGGATATCTCGGTGGGGACGCAGGGGAGCAGATTCGAGCTTGTTTGCGGCGACGGGGGAAGCGCGCGGTGCACTACAAAACTTCTGGGGCTGCATAATATCACCAATATCATCGGGTGCGCGGCCGTGGCATACACGCTGGGGCTTTCCCTCTCCGAAATCGCGCGCGGGATAGGAAAATTAGAGCCGGTGGAGCACCGCCTTCAGATCATCCCCACCAATAACGGAGTCACCGTCATTGACGATTCCTTCAACTCCAACCCC
>JAUYED010000141.1 GCA_030691525.1 Bacillota bacterium
AGAAACTGCCACTCTTGAGTTGGCACTCAATAAGGGGAAGGATTTTTCGAGTTGTAACACAGATGCAGTAGAAATGTTGCGTGAATTACCTACGCGTTTGTTAAGGTGCTTTAAATAGGATTACTAGTTCTAAGCAGTATAATCATGTACAGGGGCATTAGCCGCATCTTTCTTGATAACAGCTATCGTATCTTTGGCAGATTGCTTCTCCTTATACGTCTCGCTGGTGCAGAGAACTTGATAGTTGTCGGCGTTGATTGTGAAGTAGTATTGGTTGTCTGAAGACTTTATAATTCTAAAGTACATCAGATTCACCCCTTTATTTTATTAATAAGATTATACCATAAATATCCTGCAATCTCCAACAAAATATTACATTTTTTTCGCGGGTATGATACAATAGTTTCATACCTATCGTCAAAAAAGGTTATTGACATACCCTATTTAATAGGGTATTATTAAGGCAGGAGCTTAGGGTGTACAGAGAGTTTATAAGAATGCCGGAATTTGAAAAACGCTGGGAAAGCATCGGGCTTACTGAGGATGACATTGTTGACCTCGAATATGCATTAATCATAAATCCTAATAGTGGGGATATTGTAGAGGGAACTGGTGGACTACGAAAGTTTAGATGGGCATTGCCAAATAGGGGAAAACGAGGCAGTATTAGAGTAGTATATGTTGATTTTGTATCATTTGAAAAATTATATTTCATATCAGCATATACTAAAGATGAAAAGGATAACCTAACAAATACAGAGCGCAGTGAAATCAAGAGAGTGATTAAAAAGCTCAGGGACGATTGTCGAGGGAGGTAATATATAATGAGTGTATACGATAGCATAATTAATGGCTTAAACGAAGCGGTTGACTATGAAAATGGCAAGGTAAAGGATGTTAAAGTCGATCACGTTAAAGTTGCATCGCTGCCTCGGTTTAACGGGGAAAAGATTAAAAAGATACGAATAAAGCAAAAAATGACACAGAATACTTTTTCGGGTGTATTGGGTGTATCCCGAAAAACAGTTGAAGCTTGGGAATCGGGTAGGAATATACCATGTGGGCCGGCACAAAGGATGTTGGAATTGATGGATATGGATAAAGACATCCTCGAAAAGTATGCGATATTAAGTCGTCAATAATAAAACCCCTCCGTAAGTGAAGTGAACCCCAAAAACCATACCATTAATCAAAAAATCAAATCCATTCTTTATAGCGGCGTATGAATACCTTTGCTGCTTGCACTAAGGCAAAATATCCAAGGAGAATCCCTGTCAACCGTATTCCGCCTGAAGCGATTTCACCCGGGTACTGCTCAGCCCGTTCTCTGACGCACCCATTGATTGCATCAGTTTTTGGGCATCTTCCCGGGCAACCGTATTATAAAATTCATCGATAGCTTTTGCATTGATTGGCTGATTCTTTGTCCGCGTGTGAGACACCAGCTTTCAGCGATAATGGGGTTTAGAAATATTCCTAAGCAAATTTTAGTCCCTTATCCCCCACTTATGCACCCTTCCCCCAGATACGCTTCCATCTCTTTGACGAGCGCATCGCCGCAGCACGTGAAACAGTCCTGCGGCAGCGGCTCGACTGCGCCCGTTTCAAGGATGCGGACTTTTACAGGCGTATCTCCGGGATGCTTTCTAAGGATTATTTTAACTTCCATCAGCATGAATTCATTATCTTTAGGGATCGTGAGCATGATGCCGCCGTTCGATACCCTTTTTACGGCGACGGCAAGGGGTTTCACCTCGTCCACAAGGATGACCGGCTCCTCTTCCTCCCTCATGTTCACTTTGCCGCGCAGCGCGACTATGCTGTCGGGCTGGAGAAGCTGCGAGTAGCGCGTCAGAACGGACGGGAAGACTACGAGGTTGATTTCCCCATGCAAGTCTTCAAGGGTGCAGTAGGCCATGATGTTGTCGTTCTTGGTCAGTTTCTGCCTTCTCGAAGTGATGATGCCGCCGAGCGTCACTTCCTGCCCGTCTTTGACAATGGAGGCGGCGCTTTCTTCTTCGGCATATTTGATGGCGGCGGTGTTTCCGCCCAGTTTTACCAGTGCTTCTTCGTACTCCTTCAGCGGGTGCCCCTTGATATAGACGCCCATCATTTCCTTTTCCATGGAGAGCAGCGTGCGCTGGGGGAATTCCTCGCAGTCGGGGATATCCGGCTGCATGTCTGCTGTCTGGCCGTTCATAAGAGCGGGATCAAACAGAGAGACCTGCCCTGCCACGTTATTTTTCCTGCTCTTGGCCGCACCTTCAAAAATCTTATCGTAGGTGCGCATCAACTGCGCCCTTTTGTAGCCCAGCGAATCGAACGCCCCTGCCTTTATCAAGCTTTCCAGCATCCTTTTATTCAGCGCCTCTGCCTGCACCCGCCCGCAGAAGCCGCAGAAGTCAGAGAAACTGCCCCCTTCTTCACGGGCCTGCACCACTGCATGGACGGCGGACAAGCCGACGTTCTTAACGGCGCCCAGGCCGAAGCGGATGCTATCCCCCTCGACAGAGAACCTTTCAAAGCTTTTATTGATGTCCGGCGGCAGGATGGAAATGGCTTTTCTCCGGCAGTAGCCGACGTACTGTGCGATCTTGTCCATGCTTTCAAGGTGGCTGTTCAGAAGCGCGGCCATATACTGAATGGGATAGTACCGCTTCAGCCACGCAGTCCAGTATGCCACAAGGGCGTAGGCGGCCGCGTGGGATTTATTGAAGGCGTATGCAGCGAATTCCATGATCTGGTCGAATATCCTGTTGGCGACGTTTTCGGGGATGCCTTTCTTTATCGCGCCAGGGGCTATGAGTTTGCCGTTTTCTTCATACCCATAGATGAATTTGATCCTCTGGCTTTCCATGACCTCGGGCTGCTTTTTGGACATGGCACGCCTGACCGTATCGCTCATCCCCAGTGAATATCCTGCCGCTTCCCGGCATATCTGCATCACCTGTTCCTGGTACACCATGCACCCGTATGTCACCTTCAGGATGGGTTCAAGAAGCGGATGGTCATAACGGATGGAACCGGGGTTCCTTTTCCCCTGTATATAGCGCGGGATCTGATCCATGGGGCCGGGGCGGTACAAAGAAATGCCCGCGATCAGGTCCTCGAGATTGGTGGGCCTGAGGTCTTTCATGAACTGTTTCATGCCCGAGCTTTCAAGCTGGAAGACACCGTCGGTATCTCCTTCGCCGATCATCTCGTAAACTCCGGGATCGTCCAGGGAAAGTGCGTGGACGTCTATCGTTTTGCCCTTTGCCGCCCTGATCATTTCCACAGCGTTGCGGATGACCGTCAGCGTGCGAAGGCCTAAAAAATCCATTTTCAACAGCCCCAAGTTTTCCAGGGCGGTCATATCGTACTGCGTGGTCACGACGTCATCGTTCTTCTGCAGAGGGACATGCTCAGTAATGGGCAGTTCGGAGATCACGACGCCCGCTGCATGCGTAGAAGCGTGCCTCGGCAGCCCTTCCAGCTTCCGGGCGGTATCTATGAGGCAATGCACGGCATCGTCGTTCTCGTACATCTTCCAAAGCTCCGGTACGATATGGAGTGCCGCATCTATGTTGATGTCCAGCCGGCGGGGGATCATTTTAGCGATGCGGTCTACATCGCCGTACGGCATGCGAAGGACTCTTCCCACGTCGCGGATGACGGCGCGCGCGCCCATCGTCCCGAAAGTTATGATCTGGGCGACCCTGTCTGCGCCGTATTTCTCTATCACGTAGTCTATGACTTCCTGCCTGCGTTCAAAGCAGAAGTCTATATCTATATCGGGCATAGTCACGCGCTCGTGGTTGAGGAAGCGTTCAAAAAGAAGCCCGTACCTGATCGGGTCTATATCGGTGATGCCGAGGCAGTACGCGGCCATGCTGCCTGCCGCGCTGCCGCGCCCCGGGCCTACCATGATCCCCTTTTGCTTGGCATGGCTGATAAAGTCGGACACGATGAGGAAATAATCTACATAGCCCATCTGGCCGATGGTAGAAAGCTCGTACGCGAGCCGTTCTTTCAGTTCGGGCCTTGCTCCGGGATAGCGCTTTTCAAACCCTTTTTGGACGAGCTCATTCAGGTATTCACCCGCTTCCCTCCCCTGCGGAAGAGAAAAGACAGGCAGGTGCGTGCTGGAAAAATCCAGCTTCACATCACACATATCGGCGATTTTCAGCGTGTTTTCCAGTGCTTCGGGCACATAGGAGAATATCCCTTCCATTTCCTCAGGGGATTTGAGATAGAGCTCCTCGGTGCTCATGCGCATCCTGTCGGGGTCATCTACGAGCTTGTTCGTCTGGATACAGAGCAGGATGTCCTGCGCTTTTGCGTCATCGTGATCTATATAGTGCACGTCGTTTGTCGCCACAAGAGGGATATCCAGCTCCCGGGACAATTCCAGAAGCCCCGGGTTCACCGCCTTCTGCTCGGGCATGCCGTGGTCCTGCAGTTCGAGGTAAAAATCGGGCCCGAATATCCCGCGAAGCATCACGGCGTATTCCCGGGCTTTTTCGTAGTTTCCGGCAAGCAGGCTCTGCGGGATGTCCCCGCCGATGCAGGCAGAGAGGCAGATCAGCCCTTTGGAAAGCTCCCTCAGCGCAGGATAGTCTATGCGCGGCTTGTAATAGAAGCCCCTGATGAACCCCATTGACACGAGCTTCATCAGGTTCTTGTAACCGGTGTTGTCTTTGGCCAGAAGGATCAGATGAGCGTATTCGCGGTCTCCCCCCTGCTTTTCCTCCATGGAGTGGGGCGCGACGTAGACTTCGCATCCGATGATGGGCTTGATGCCGCGGCGCTTGGCTTCACGGTAAAACTCTATCACGCCGTACATCACGCCGTGATCCGTGATGGCCAGCGCAGGCATATTCAGCTCGGCGCAGCGGCCTATCACGCCCTGTACGTTGACGGTGCCGTGCGGGCTCAAAAGATCGGATATCCGGGCAGCCCCGTCCAAAAGACTGTATTCAGTATGGACGTGAAGATGGGCAAAGCTCAAATTTTGCTCCTCCGGTGCAGGGCCGGGTGTTTCCGGCCAGCTGCGATAAATGATATGCAAAAAAGGCAAAACCGCCCGCATAAAACATTATAGCGGCTTTGCCAAGGGGGCCAAGGCAGCTATACCACGAAGTTTTTTTCGATCAGCCCTGTGATGGCGTTCATCGCCTTTTCCTCGTCATCACCCATAATGATAAGGTTGATGCTCTCGCCTTTCCGAAGCCCTAAAGAAAGTACGCCCATCAAACTTTTGGCGTTGATCTTCTGGCCGTCTTTCTCGATGAATATCTGGGATTCATACTTGGCTGCCGCCTGTACCAGAAGGGTGGCGGGACGGGCGCGCAGCCCCTCGGCGCTCGCGATGACCAGGGTCTTTCGCTGCATTTTAAGACTCCCCCTTTTTTTCTCTTATTCTTTCCGCTATTTCATCCAATTTTCTCAGCCGGTGGTTCACGCCCGATTTTCCGATATTCTCCTCCGCCAGCTCTGAAAGCTCCGAAAGCGTGGCATCAGGGTATTCCAGCCGCAGTTCGGCTATCCTCCGGAGCTGTGGGGAAAGTTTATCGAACCCGTAGTTTGCTTCAAGGTATTTGATATTCCCCGCCTGGCGGTAGGAAGCGTCCAGCGTCTTCTGCAGATTTGCGGTCTCGCAGTTGACAGCACGGTTGACATTATTTCTTACTTGCTTCAAGATGCGCACGTTTTCAAGCTCCAATATGGCGTTGTTGGCGCCGATGAGCTTGAGGAACTCCACGATGCCTTCCCCGTCCTTGAGGTAAACGATGGGGCTGCCCTTGCGGATGACCGTCTTCGAGTGCAGCCCGAACCCCGCGAGCAGCCGGCATATGTCCTCTGCAAAAACGCTGCTGTGGGTAACAAACTCTAAGTGGTAATTCTTTTCGGGGTTGGCAACAGAGCCGGCTGCGAGGAACGCTCCTCTGAGAAAAGCGCGCCTGCAGCACCTTTTTTTGACCACGCCTCCGGCGATCCCCGGAAAGAGCTCCGCGTCCCCTTTCATCAGCCCCGTACGGTGGAGGATCTCCTTCACCGTTTCTTCACCGCTCACGCCCAGTTCAAAGATATGGCCTTTTTTGAACTTGGTGCTGTCTTTCATAGCGATCCCGGTATGTATCCCGAAGAGCGCCTTCAGCAGGGTGAATACCCGCCGTGCCGTGGCGGGGTCTTCCGTCCGGAGCATCAACGACAAACCGCTGCCGAGGATGATAGAGCCGTTCAGATGCAGAAAAGCGCAAAGCTCAGCTGCTAGGCAGCATTGTCCGCCTATTTTATTATGTATGATCTCATGTTTGGCGGCGGATGAAAACGACATCTTCCATCACCGTATGAGTAAAAAATCATTCGTTGTCTTTTATTCTCACCGCGTCAAGGTTGATATGCCTGTGCTCGAGGACGGCTCGTTTGCCGCCTTTCTCAAACATATCAAACAACTCCTTCGCGATAACGACCGAGCGGTGCCTGCCACCGGTGCAGCCGATTGCTACGACGACCTGGTGTTTTTCTTCGTTTTTATAGTATGGCAGCGTCAGCTCTACCAGATCATAGGCCTTGCTGATGAAATCCCTGGTGCACGGCTCTTTGAGCACGAATTCCCTCACCTTTTCATCATTGCCTGAGAGCTCCTTCAGCTCTTCGAGGTAATACGGGTTGGGCAGGAACCGCACATCAAACACCATGTCGGCGTCCAGAGGGATGCCATGCTTATAGCCGAAGGATACCACTGAGATAAGGACGTCATCATACGTCGCATCGTCTGAAAAAAGCTCAAATAGTGCTTTTTTGAGCGTTTTGAGGGTATAGTTGCTGGTATCTATCACGTACTTGGCAATACCTCTCAGGCGCGCATTCTTCCGCCTCTCCATGTGCAGGGCGCTGAGCAGGTTCCCCTCGGGGGACAGCGGGTGGGTGCGCCGCGTTTCCTTGAAACGGCGGATCAATATATCGTCTGCAGCATCAAGATAGAGTATCTCATAGCCTATGTTTTGCTTTTTGATAGTTTCAAGCACCTTATATATCTCGGAAAAATGCTCTCCCGCGCGCACGTCCACCGAAATGGCGCATTTTTGGATGCTGTCGTCTTCCATCATTACGTTGAGGAATTGGGGGATGAGCTTCGGGGGAATATTGTCCACGCAGAAAAATCCCATATCTTCCATGTCACGCAGTGCCTGCGTCCGGCCTGCGCCCGACATGCCTGTTACAAGGACCAGTTTCATAGCTCTCCCTCCCTCTTCTTTTGCATCATGGCTTCAAGGTTTTTGGGAAGTTTGCCCGAATATCCCGCCGCGTTTATTATATCATCCTCCGTAAGCCCTGCTTCGAGCGCGGTTTGGATGCCAAAGCCAAAATCTCCCACGTTTCGGGGCATGTGCGCGTCGCTGTTGATGACGAAACGGGCGCCTTCGGCTTTGGCGAGGCATATCTGTTCAAGTGTCAGCAACATGTGCGCGCTGTTGATCTCGATGGCCGTTCCCTTCTCTGCGCAGGCCCTGGCGAGCAGCCCTATATCTACATCAATGGCGTACATGGGATGAACGATGATATCAATATCGTACTTTTCAACGGCGCGGATATATGCCTTGGTGTTCATATCGGTAACTCGCGCCTTGCGGCTTTTCCCCGCCAGCCCCAGCTCGTTGACCATGAAAAAGTGCCAGAAGTCCGAGAAACGGCTGGGCAGCGCCGCTTTATGGTGCCCCATGAGCACGATATCGAAATACTTCCCTTTTTCTCCGCCGATGTCCACCGTCCCGTCCAGGCCCGTGAGGTTGGCTTCCACGCCGAGCAGGATGGTGATGTCCCGCTGGTATCTTTGGCTCAACGCGTCCACTTCGCGGCGGGCGTCCCTTGCTTCGCGTCTTGTCATCCCGTAAGCGATGTGGGCGAACCCGTGGTCTGTAACCGCTACGGCTTTGAGGCCTTTCTCAATGGCGGCAATGACGTTTTCCTCGATGGTGCCCTTGCCGTGGCTCATCCGGGTATGGGTATGATAATCTGCAACGATGAGCATCTTTTGCCTTCTTTATGAATTTATATCCTATCTTTCCCCGACGACACGGATTTCGGGCTGAAGCATGATGCCGCTTTTATTATATACTGTTTCCTGAATTTTTCCCATCAGGGCGAGGATGTCGCTGGCCTTGGCTTTCCTTACGTTGACGATGAACCCCGCATGAAGGGGAGATACCTGAGCGTCCCCTATCCTGAACCCTTTCAAGCCCGCCTGCTCTATGAGCGTCCCTGCAAAATGCCCTTCGGGCCGCTTGAAAACGCTGCCTGCGCTGGGGTGTTTGAGCGGCTGTTTTTCCCTGCGCCTGTTCATATAGTATGCCATCAATTCTTTTTCACGGCTTCCCGCGCCGCGTTTGAGCTGCAGGATGGCATCAAGGATAATGTTTCCCTCATTTTTCTGTATGATGCTCGTCCTGTATGAGAACTGCAGCGCTTCATTATCCATCGAGCGTACGCGCCCGTACTTGTCCATGACCGCTACACCGGCGACTATGTCTCTCATTTCCCCGCCGAAGGCCCCTGCGTTCATCGCCACTGCACCGCCGACCGTCCCGGGTATTCCGTAGGCGAATTCCATGCCCGTCAGACCGTACTTATTCACAGTCTCGCATAGGGACAAAAGCAACGCACCCGACTGGACGCGTACGGTTTTGCCTTCGATCTCCGTATGCGAAAAGTTTCTGCCAAGCTGCATCACTACGCCGCGGATGCCCCCATCCTGCACGAGAAGGTTGCTGCCGTTGCCGATGACCAGAAGCGGTATGCCATTTTCAGCGCATGCCTGGTTGATAAAGGCAATCTCGTCCACGTTCTGCGGGGTGACGAAAATATCTGCCGACCCCCCCACGCGGAAAGTGGTATGCTTTTGCATGGGCTCATTGGCGTATATCCACTTTGAGGAAACGCCTTTTTTTAATATTTTCCGTATTTCTTTATAAGTCATTTTTTAGTTCTCTTCACCAAAGAAGGGCTTTTTTTCAGTGTACACCATAGGGATTCTACTTGCAAGCCGACGAGATCGCCCTGCGCAGGCTGAGAAGCCGGTCGGCTCCCGACATGACCTCATCTATAAGGGCGCGTATCTCTTCCCTTTTTCCGGCATAACTGTAGGCGTTGGGTACACGGACGTCCTTTTCATAAGCCGTTTCTATAGAGGCCATCTGTTCATCGCCTTCATACAACTGTGTTATCCGGCTCGAAGCAGGGAATGCGCCGACGGCCTTGAGCTTTGCCTGCGCTCCGTCCCCGAGCAGGTGGTCTATAAAGCCCTGGCATACCGCGTACTTTTTTGCGTCCAGCCCTCTGGACACGCCTATGTACTGTACCATATCCGAAAAGGCGCTAACGCCGCATACCGAATACGCAGGTGCCTTCCCCGTATTTTGCCGGCTTTTCAGCATCCGCCACTCGGACATGGATATGATGGCGCTTGCCGCGTTCCGGTTTACGAATTCGTCAACGGCATTGCCTATGAGCACGTTCCCGGAGTCAAGCAGCGCCAGCGCGTCTGAAATGTTCCCCTTGCCAAAATGATACATCAGGGCAGCAGCAGGCACGGCGTTCTTTTTATCCTGGATGCACAAGCCCGATATCCTGATGGCTTCCTTTTTCTTTCCCGGTTTCTCATAGGTGCCTTCAACCACCTGGCGCAGGTCCTCTGCGCTCCAGCCCTCGCCCGAAGGGGGGCAGAGCTGGTTATCATAAAGCATGTCGTCGTTGACCGCCAGCAGGTAGCCGCCCATGGCATAGGGAACGGCAAATGCCCTCATGCCCCCGCAGGCGCTCTGCATCAATGCCCCGCGGATGTTCGGGTTCGGGATCACATCCCCCAGGGTTTCCTGCGGCTCGCTGAGCGCGCCAGTGGGAAAAGAGAGCAGGTCGGGGCATTCGCCCCTTTCCAACCGGGCTTTGAATTTCTCCTGCGACATCGCATTCATTTCGATGAAAACCCCCGGGGTCTTCTTTTCATATTCCCTTATGCGGGCGCCCAGCCACGCGGCCGTGGTGCCGTATGCGCCTTCCCACCCCGAGATGTGCCAGAGCGACAGCACTCCTTCCCAGGATGGCTTTTTCAATTTCAGCCAGTCCCTGAATATATCGGCATGCAGGCCCTGCTCTATTCTTTCCCCAAAGAAAAGCATGCAGGGCAGTGCCGAAAGACATAAAAAAAGGGCGACATACCTCAAGATGCTCTTCGTTCCCATCGTACGCACCCCCGCTACCGCTTCTTTGGTTCATATATATTTTTTTGTCTAAACCCTTATGCAAAAGCAAAAAAGCACGGCCTTTATTCTGGCAGGCTTTTCAAGGAACCTGCTTCGCTGAAAATACCCCACAAATATATTTTCTTTACACTTCCCGCCTCCGATGGCCCGGTGCTGGCTACGAGGGCAACGTAGGTGTGGCAGTTATGAAGAATGATTCTTAAAGCCCGTTTAATTCCCAAAGCTTTGCTTTATTATTCTCGAAGGTGATGCGGTATATAGGATCATCTTTAAAACCAGTATAAAGAAACACGCTATTCTCCATAACACTAATGTCAATCTGAGGTAGAATGTCAGACGAAAACAGCTCGTATACTTTCCCTGTATTGATGTCACAGGCACATAATTTTTCTCCATCCGCCCCAGTGAAAAACAAAATATAGTTGCGGTACAGGGTATAGTACATGCAGGAAATGGACTCGGAATATTCGTCTTGCAGGACAATTTCAGTCTTTTCCCCGTCAGTCCTTTCTATACCATTACCTGAACAATAATAAGCCATGCCGTCACGGACAATAAGTGAGCCCATTGCGTCACGAAGTAGTTCTTTTGCCGCTCCGGTTTTAAGGTTATACCTATAAATGCTCCAGCAGTCCCCGCCTTCATCATCTTCAGTTATTGCAGCATAATAAAAGCACCCTTTTTCAATAAAACTATAACCTATCGGAATATCCGGTACTGATTGATGCCTAAAGTGCTTTCCATTTAAATCGGTGCTATCCAAAATGCCGATGTAGATTCTACCGTTATAGATATCAAGCATTCCGGTTTCATTATTCAAATTAAAAATCTTTTGTTTTTCGGTTCCGTCAATTTTAATCTTGTAAATCCCATCTTTTTTGGCGTAATAGATCCAACCCTTGAAATAGTTCATTGGCCCGGAAACGTTGTTATCCAAAACCCTTTCTTCAGTACCGTCTAAGCGACTAATTTTAAGTACAATAGAGTCCTCAGAGTCTTCAGTCAATTCTTCAGTGCGAACAACAAGTTCTTCATGCTCAATGTAAAGTAACAATATGACGCA